>JBGSZD010000028.1:0-7081 GCA_041750575.1 Thiobacillus sp.
GCGGCATAGTGTTGGGCAGCGTGCTGACGGCGCCGCTCGGCGCGCGCACCACGCACCGCCTGCCGGTACGCCCACTCAAGCGGATATTCGCGCTGTTGCTGCTGGTGCTGGCGCTGCGCATGGCATGGACTTTCTAGGGCTGCGTCCTCGATCATCATCTTGCGCGCGGCCTGGCCGATGGCCACCAGATATTGAAATTAGCCAGGTTTAACAATTTCGAGCTTGAGTGCTTGCCCGGCACGCGCTAGTCTTTGTTCACATGCCGATATTTCAGCGCATGCCGGTCAACTCAATTCGTGGAGATACTCATGGCGCATCTGCAAGCGGTACGTTCGACACTGCAACCCCAGCAAAACGCATTCACCCAGCTCACCACGTATTTCGATCCGCATAGCCAGATTGCCTGGGGCTATATGCATGCCGAGCCGCGGCCGTGCTTTACACCCACGCTGCTGCGTGAGTTGCTGGGCTGGGGGAACGGTTTGGTCGGCATGGTGGATGATCCCGCGCAGATGGACATGAAGTATTTCGTGATTGCCTCGAAGGTGCCTGGCACCTTCAGCCTGGGCGGCGACCTCAGCTTGTTTATGCAGCACATCGAGGCACGCGACCGCGATGCCTTGTATCACTACGCACTTTCCTGCGTCGACTGTTCCTACGCCGTACATAGCCACCTCAACCGGCCCAATGTGACGAGCATCGCCCTGGTTCAGGGGCAGGCGCTGGGAGGCGGGTTTGAAAGCGCATTGGCGGCCAACGTGCTGATCGCCGAGCGCGGGGCCAAGATGGGCTTGCCTGAAATCCTGTTCAACCTGTTCCCGGGCATGGGCGCCATGACTTTCCTGGGGCGCCGCGTCGGGCACCATCTGGCCGAGAAAATCATTCGTAGCGGCAAGCTCTATCTTGCAGAAGAACTCTACGAAATGGGCGTGGTGGATGTACTGGCCGAGCCGGGCGAGGGCGAGGCAGCGGTATATGACTACGTTCGCCGCGAGGAGAAGTCCCGCAACGGGATCCTGGCCCTACGTGCCGCGCGCGAGGTGAGTCAGCCGTCGTCTTACGACGAACTGATCCGCATCACTGAAATATGGGTGGACGCGGCCTTGCGGCTGGAGTCAAAAGATTTGCGGATGATGGAGCGGCTGGTGAGTCGGCAAACCAGCAAAGCCGAAACCACGGTTGCTACAGGCGGGGCGTCAAACGCTTTCAGCGCGTAGTCTGCTGGCTTGATAGGTACCCAGCGCGGCCAGTGCGTCTGCCAGCGCTACGCGCACGGCTTCCAGCTTGGTGCGCGATAGCGAGGAGTCCAGTTCGAATGGCTTGATGCCTTCGGCTTCGGTGCACGAGTCGGCCAGCAGATGGGCGCCGATATCGCGGGCACCGCCTTTCAGCATGTGCAGGTGGTCGTGCCATTGGCCGTAATCCTGCGCGGACAGCGCGCATTCGATATCCCGCAGGGAGCGCGCGCTGTCCGCCTCAAAGCTGGTCAACAGGTCTTCCACGAAAGCCTGTCCACCCATTTGGGCGAGTTCATCCAATACCGATTCGTCGAGTACGACTGCCCGGGGTGCGGCCGGCGAGCTTCCCACCGCGGCAACGGGTGCAGCCATTGGCAGGGCGAGCCGGGCGATCACCTCGACCAGCTCGCGGCTGTTGACCGGCTTGGTCAGGAACGTATCCGCGCCGGCTTCTTTGCAAACCGACTGTGCCTCCGCGCGCGCGTCGGCGGTGAGCATGATGATGGGCAGATGCCCTTTTTCCATGAAGCGCCAGCGTTGCACCACCTCGGGCCCGGATAGCTGCGGCATGTGCATGTCGATGATGGCCAGGTTATAGGCGTGCTCGCCGGATTCGAGCATGGCGAGCGCTTCCTCGCCATCGTGCGCCAGGTAGGTTTTATGCCCGGCGTGTTCCAGCAGGCCACGTATCACCCGTTGGTTGACCGGGTTGTCTTCCGCCACCAGGATGTGCAGGCCTGGTGCCGGCCCGGTCTGCGGCAGGAACCGGTCGGCGAGCGACACCACGTTGTGGGGCATGTCGCGGCTGACCACGGCATGAATGGCGTTGAACAGCAAGGTCGTGTTAACCGGTGTGCGGAGTACCGACGCAAATCCATCGTGTACCAGCTGCGTGTCGCGCGCCAATGCCACGCTGGCATCGGACTCGATCAGGATGATCGGCAGCGAGGCCAGGCTGGGATCGTCGCGCAACAGGCGCTGAAAGGCAACCGGGTCGCCCGGTAGTGCGCTGCGTTCCACCACCACCGCACCCAGCGGCGTGCCGCCCGATAGGTAGGCGGACAGCTCGGCGGCGAGCCGGGTGGTGTTGTCCACCGTGACGGTATCCGCGCCCCGGCCGCGAATCACGGTCTGGATGCGGGTTGCCAGTTCGCTGCCCGCCAGGATGGCCACCCGCATCGGCGTGTCGAAACTTGCCTCGGCGGCGGTGGGTTGGGCTGTTTGCAGGACAAACGGCAACTCGAACCAGAAGGTTGTGCCTTCGCCTTCGCGGCTGTGAAGACCGATCTGACCGCCCAGCGTTTCCACCAGTTGCTTGGCGATGGTGGTGCCAAGCCCGGTGCCACCGAAACGGCGCGTGATGGAGGTGTCGGCCTGGGTAAAGCTCTCGAAGATGCGTGTTTGTGCGGCTTCCGAGATGCCGATGCCGGTGTCGACGATCTCAAAGCGCAGGCGTTGAGGCTGGCTCTGCCCGACCGGGCGAATGTACACGTCCACGCGCCCGTGTTCGGTGAACTTGATGGCGTTGCCGATCAGGTTGATCAGCACCTGCCGCAGGTGACGTCCATCGCCGTGCAGGTGGAAAGGCGTCTGCGGGGCGACATGCGCCGCCAGAACCAGCCCCTTGCGGTGCGCCTGGGTTTCCATCATGGCGATGGTGCCGTTGACGAGCCGATGCAGGTCGAAGTCTTCGCCGGTCACGGTCAACCGGCCGGATTCGATGCGCGAGATGTCGAGTACGTTGTCGATCAGTTCGAGCAGGGTGTGGGCCGATGCGCGAATGATGTGGGCAAACTCCTGTTGTTCCTTGTCGAGTTTCGTTTCCGCCAGCAGGTCGGCGACACCGATGACGCCATTGAGCGGCGTGCGTAGCTCATGGCTCATGTTGGCGAGAAAGTTGGATTTGGCCTGGTTGGCTTCTTTTTCGCGCTTGACGGCGCCATGCAGTTGCTTCAGTAGATTGGAGGCGTAGAGGGGCACCACGATGAGCGTCAGCCAGATTCCCCACCACAGCGGGGCATGCGCATGCCAGAAGGGGTTGAAGTGGTAGACAACGATGAATCCGACCGCGGATGCGACTGTCGAGATGCGTAGATAGGGCATCCCGTAGCGAAAGCCGTTGCCCAGCGTGACCCACAGATAAGCGGCCACCACGGGTGCGCCGGTTTCATACGTGATCGACAGCATATAGGTGGCGACCACGAAGTCGTGCAGCATACCGATGCTACGGCGGGTAACCGATGCGCCAGGGTCGGCGATTGAGCCGATCAGCAAGGCCAGCGAGAGAAAAGTTAGCGACAGGCCGAGAAAATGGACCTGGTCCTCTAGGGTGGGGCTATGTCCCAGCAAGCCAAGCGAGAAATACAGGTAGAAGCCGACTACGATGCACAGGCGAATCAGCGCTTGCTGAAACTCAGTATCCGGGCGGCTCTGGATGCGCTTGAGCAGGCCCTGGATAGACCGTGGCATCGACGTGTAAAGCAGGGCCTTCATACTGGAGACCCGGTGTCGCCCAGTTCGCGCATGATCGCCGCCACGGCGTCGATGCGCAGTTCGAATGCGCGCACGCAGGCGGGGTCGAAATGCTTGCCGCTTTCGGACCGGATCATGCCCAGGGCGTCCTGGAACGACCACGCACCCTTGTACGGGCGTTTGGAGGTGAGCGCGTCGAACACATCGCCCACCGCCACGATGCGTGCTGGCAGGGGAATGTCCTCGCCCGCCAAGCCCTGCGGATAGCCGGTTCCGTCGTATTTTTCGTGGTGGCCGAGCGCGATCACCGCACCCATCTGCAGATAGCGTGAGGGGCTGTTGGACAGGATTTCATGGCCGATCACCGGGTGGCGCCGCATGATTTCCTGCTCTTCCGGCGTATGCCGGCCGGGTTTGAGCAGAATCAGGTCGGGAATGCCGATTTTGCCGATGTCGTGCATCGGTGCGGCGGATTCGATTTCATCGCACTCCATCGCGGTGAGCTTGAGTTCCTCGGCGATCAGTCGCGAATACTTGGACATGCGAATAATGTGGTTGCCGGTTTCCTGATCGTGGTATTCGCCCGCCTTTGCCAACTTCATCAGGGTTTCGCGTTCGCGCGTGCGCACTTCGCGGGTGGCCTGCATCACCTGCTCTTCCAGCCATAAAGCGCGGTCGGCCACCATTTTCTGGCTGCGGCGCAGCGCCAGCAGATTGATGCAACGAGCGCGGCATTCCTGCGGGTCGATCGGCCGGGTGAGGAAGTCTGTCGCGCCATTTTCCAGCGCCTGGTAGCGAATCTGGCGGTCTTCCACCACGGTGACGATGATGATCGGTACATCGGCCAGGCGGCGCTCGGCGCGGATGCGGCGGGTGAACTCGATGCCGTCCATGCCGGGCATGCGGTAATCGGTAATGATGAGGTCGGGCGTATTGAGCTGCATCTGCATCAACGCATCCTGCGGATCGGCATAGCTCTCCACGATCACGCCCGGCTCCAGGGTGCGCGCCAGGCCTTCGAGCAGGCTGCGAGCAGTGCTGCGGTCGTCGACGATCATCACGCGAGCACCGGTGCGCTGGCGCACATCGCGCGTTGGCGTGGCCGGCGTCATGGAGGGTACGACTCGCAGCGGTTTGACGGTCACTTTTTGCTACCTGGAAAAGGTTGATAAAACCCCGGATTCGTTGAATTATCGGGCAATCCAATTATGAACTTTAATGCGCGAGAGACGTGAAATGAAGAAAAACATGTTGTCGGGTTGGATCGTGGGGCTGGCAACCCTGATTTCCTTGAATGCCTTTGCCGAGACTGTCGATTACGCGCGCGAAAAGAAATGGGCGGACGAAGTGGTGCCCGGGCTGGTGGTCGGGGATCCGGTTTACCTGCAAACGCCGCGCGGCCACCATAAATTCCTCACCCTGTTCACCCCGGCCCAAGGCGACAAAGCCGCCATCGTGGTGCATGGCATGGGCATTCACCCCGACTGGGGCATGGTCGGCACGCTGCGCACCGAACTGGCCGACCGTGGCTTCACGACGCTGTCGATCCAGATGCCGATCCTGGCTGCCGACGCCAAGGGCGAAGCCTATCCGCCGACCTTTCCTGAAGCCGCCGAGCGGATCGCCGAGGCGATTGAATTCCTGAAGGCCAAGGGCTTTACCCAGTTGGCCATCGTGTCGCACAGCATGGGCTCCCGCATGAGCCGCGTCTATCTGGCCGGCAAGCCCGATCCCGCGGTGAAGTCGTGGGCGAGTCTGGGGCTTTCGGCGGACGATTATTCGGCGCTGAAACTGCCCATCCTGGATTTGTATGGCGACAACGACCTGCCGCCGGTGCTGGCCAACGCCGGCAAACGCAAGCAGAGCCTCGCCGCAGCAGCGTCAAAACAGCAGATGATCGCGCGCACCGACCACTTCTTCACCGGACACGAGGGTGAGATGGTTGCGGCGGTGGCCGATTTCTTGAACGCGACGCTGAAATAGCTCAGCCCAGCAAACGCGTCATCGCCTCGCGGTACTTGTCGGCGGTTTTGGCGACGATTTCCGGCGGCAACGTCGGTCCCGGCGCCTGTTTATTCCAGCCGCTGGCCTCCAGCCAGTCGCGAACGAACTGCTTGTCGAAGCTGGGCGGATTGCTGCCTGGCTGGTACTGATCGGCCGGCCAGAAGCGCGAGGAATCCGGCGTCAGCGCCTCGTCGATCCACACCAGCTTGCCGGCCTCGTCGATCCCGAACTCGAACTTGGTGTCGGCAATGATGATGCCGCGTGTGAGTGCATACTCTGCCGCAGCCTTATACAAGGCCAAGCTGACGTCGCGCACCTGCCTGGCCAGGTCGGCGCCGATCAGTTGTGCCATTTGATCGAACGCAATGTTCTCGTCGTGGGCGCCGACCGCCGCCTTGGTCGACGGCGTGAAGATCGGTTCAGGCAGGCGGTCGGCCTGTTTCAGCCCGGCGGGCAACACAATGCCGCACACCGACTGGCTGGCTTGGTATTCCTTCCAGCCGGAGCCGACCAGATAGCCGCGTACGATGGCTTCGATCGGCAGCGCCTTCAGCTTCTTCACCACGATGGCGCGGCCCACCACCTGATCGCGCTCGTTTTCCGCCACCACCGATTCCGGCGCGATAGCGAGCGCCTGGCTGGGCACGGTGGCTTTCAGCTTGTCGAACCAGAAGGCCGATACCTGGGTGAGGACTTCGCCCTTGCCGGGGATCGGCGTCGGCATGACCACGTCGAAGGCCGACAGCCGGTCGGTGGTGACGATCAGCAGCTTGTCGTCGCCGACGGCGTAGATGTCGCGGACTTTGCCTTTGTGGACAAGCGGCAGGGAGGCAATATGTGATTCGTATAGAGACGAGCCGAGTAGGGGAGCGGGCATGGCAGAAATAGCGGAAGAAGAAGCAGAGGCGGCATTATAACGGCCCAGATAGAAGTCGCTCACCACGTAGACGCCGCGCAATTCACGCAGAGCCACCAGCAATACGGCCGCCAGCGGCACAGCCAGCAGCACGCCGACAAAGCCGAACAACTGGCCGAACGCGGCCAGCGCGAAGATCACCGCCACCGGATGCAGGCCGACGCGCTCGCCGACCAGGCGTGGGGTGAATACGTAGCTTTCGAGCACCTGGCCGGCGAGATACACGCCGGCCACCCAGGCCACGCCAGTCCAGTCGAATTGCAGCAGTGCCACCAGCAAGGCCAGGATCAAGCCCAGCCCGAATCCGAGAAATGGCACGAACGACAGCACGCCGGTGAGGATGCCGATCGGCAAGGCGTAATCCAGACCCACCGCCCACAGTGCGAGCGCGTAGTAGGCGGACAGCGCCGCCATCACCGCCAGTTGACCGCGCAGAAATTCGCCGACCACC
>JBGSZD010000029.1:0-7319 GCA_041750575.1 Thiobacillus sp.
GATGCTGGCGCTGCATGCGCGCCGCAGCTTCGCCGCGATTAGCGCCTTCGCCGAGCGCTTTCCCACCCGGCCGCTCGTGCTGGCGCTGACCGGCACCGATCTCTACCGCGACATCCACGAGAACAACGACGCCCAGCAGGCGCTGGAACTCGCGCACCGCATCATCGTGCTGCAGGATCGCGGGGTCGAAGAATTGGCTGCGCATCTGGCCGCCAAGACGCGGGTGGTCTATCAATCGTCGCCCGACATCGCCCGCCTGCCGTCGCCGCCTGATACCTTCGAGGTGCTGGTGATCGGCCACCTGCGCACGGAAAAAGATCCCTTCCGGGTGGCGCTGGCGACGGCCTACCTGCCCGAGCACTCGCACATCCGAATCACCCATCTGGGCGGCGCCCTCTCCGAGGAAATGGCCGACACGGCGGAGCTGGCGCAGATCAAGCTGCCGCGTTGGCACTGGGCCGGCGACGTGCCGCACAAGACGGTGCTGAAGCGCCTGGCGCGCGCGCAACTCATGGTCATCAGCTCGGTGATGGAAGGCGGCGCCAACGTCATCTGCGAAGCACTGGCGGCCGATGTGCCGGTGCTGGCCTCGCACATGCCCGGCAACGTCGGCATGCTGGGCGAGGACTACCCCGGCTATTTTCCGGTGGGCGACGAGCGGCGACTGGCCGCGCTGTTGTCGATGGCCGAGAACGATCCCGGTTTTTATGCCGCCCTGAAGAGCCACGCCCGCCAGCGTCGCGGGCTGATGCGCCCGGAACAGGAAGCCAGCCGGCTACGACAGGTGGTGGCGGAGTTCGAACAGACGCTGGTCTGACCCGTGTTTAGAAACGCACGTTCAGCGCGACGTTGAGGGAGCGCCCCCTGCCCGGGAGGCTCATGCCCCACGGAACACCACCTGCCGTCATCGAGTTTCCCTGGCCGAGATAGGCCCCGCCGAGCGGCAATAGATAGAACTTGTCGAAGGCGTTTTCGATATCCACGTCGAGGCGCACCTGCTTCCATTCGTAGCTGCTGCGCAGATTGAACAGGGCATACCCCGGCGTCGTCACTTCGTTCCTCACCTGGGAGATTCGCGTCTTGGCCGCCACGCCCTGCACTTCCGTGGTATTGGTCCAGCGGCCGAGGTTCTGCACCAGCGCCAGTTTGGCGTTGAGCGGCATCATGTGATACAGGTTGTCACCGGTGGTGCGGTTCTCGCCCCGCACGTAATTCAGCAGGCCGGTTGCGGTCAAGCTGCCCAGGTTCTCCGTCTGCCCGAGGAGGAGATGGCCGGACAGGTCGATGCCATAGAGCCGCGCCGATTGATTGGCGTACTGAAGCAGCACGTAGGCATTGGTTGGCGTCAGGTAGGCCGTGGTGCTGCATACGGGCGGGCCGCAACGTTTCGCATCGATGAAATCCTCGATCCAGGTCGCATAGGCCGTCGCCTTGATTCCCCATCCCGTCTCTTCGGCATCGTGCCAGTCGGCGGTCGCGCTGAGCGTGTGGGCCACTTCCGGCTTCAGATCGGGATTGCCGATGTAGCCGTTGCCGTCGCCGACGAAATTGTTCATCAGCGCAGCCATGGCAAAGGTCGACCAGGGATAGCGCTCGTGCAGATTCGGCGAGCGGGTTTTACGCGCGATGCCGGCCTCGTAGGTCTGCATCGCGTTCGGGGTGTAACGCGACAACAGCGTCCAGTCCCAGTTGTGATCGACATGCTTGCGATCGCTTGCATTGAATCTGGCCGCGTCGCTCAAGTAGCTTCCACTGCTGTACCCCTGTACCGGCCCGGCGTCCGCCACGACGGTATCGCTGCGAATACCGGCCAGCGTCAGCCAGTCCGGATTCCAGCGCGTTTCCCATTCTGCGAACAGGCCGAGGCGGTCTCGCTCCCCGTCGCGGATATTCCAGAAATCGTCGCAGCACATCGCGCCTGGCAAGGGACCGCCAATGGGCGGCCACCAGTCGTCCAGGCGGTACTTCTGAAAATCGCTTCCGATCCGCAGCGTGTCCGCTTCGGTCAGCTCGATGCTGCCTTTGAGTTGCCCACCCAGGGTCGTCGACCGCGTATCCATCGGCATCAGCATGCCGAAGAACCGGTCCTGCAGCATGTCCATGTGGTGCCGGATTTTCTGCCTGAAAACCTGTGCTTCAAGCTGTCCCCAGTCGTATTGGCCGGTGTAGCGCAGATTGACCAGCCGGTTCACGTTGGCAGGCTCGTCCTTGTCGATGAGGTAATTGCCGGGCACGGTCGGATCGGCTGGATCGGGCGCGCTGGAGACCATGTCCATGCGCTGGTTGGGAAAGCCCTCGTAGTCGAGTTTCTGCTCGCTTACCCCAAGCTCGACCAGATGATCCGTCTGGCGAAAAGCCAGATCGAGCGACCGGTTGCGCGCGCCCTTGTATTCGCTGGCCCCCACTTCCTCCTGCGATAACGGTCTTTCGCCCAAGGCCTGCCACAAGCCGGGTTTCTTGAAATTGCCCGCTGCCTCGTAGTTGTCGGATTGCGAGCTCGATTCGCTATACGAAAGATTCACTTGCTCGCCTGCGAGCGTGGCCCCGAAGTTGTAGCCGCGCGCATGGCCATTGCTGCGATAGAAAGCGCCTGCCTGTCCTTCGACCAGCAGGCCTTCATCCCGCCTGGCGAATTTCGGCTGCGCGGATTTCATCTGGATGGATCCGCCGATGCTATCGCCACCTGCACTCACGGGCGTGATACCCGCGAAGATGTCGATGCTGGCGACCCGCGACGGATCGATGTAGGAGAGCACCGAATTCATGTGATTGGGGCACGCTGGCATCAGGTCCATCCCATCGACCTGAACGCGCAGGCGATCATCCGCCAGACCGCGGATGACCGGCAGGCCGGAAATACCGCCCGCGCTGTAGACACTCACCCCGGGTACGTCCTCCAGCAGGCGCGTGCTGTCGCTCGTACGGGTAAGTTGCGGCGCAAGTTTATCCTCGCCGAGCCGGGTTGAGCCCAGCGGCACTTCCCGCTCCGGGCTTCCTGTGACGACTACCGTCATCAAGGGCGTTGGATCAGGCTGGAGAATCTGTCCTGCTGTGTCGGCCGCACCCGCCAGGGCGGGGCAAAAGAATGCGAACGCAAGCAGTACGCTTGGCGTTCGCAACTTGCGGATCCGCGGATTCAAAACTTGCGGCGGCGCGTCGCCCAGCCCACCAGCCCCAGGCCGGCAAGCAACATGGCGTAGGTTTCGGGCTCGGGCACGGCGGCAGCGGTGATGGTCTGCGACACCGGGAAGCCGCTCATCGTGCCGATCGAGCCATAGCCAGCCACCGTGGTACCCGTCATGCAGACCGCACCCATCATGCCGCCGGGTGCGCAGTCAGCATAGGCGAGCTTGTCGATTTGCGCCTGTGCCAGCGCCATCGTCGGGTCGGCGGTGGGCACAAAAATCATGGCGTAGGCATTGCCCGGGTTGTTGACTGGTTTCGGCCAGCCGTAATACACCCCACCGTTGTCCACGCCGGATTGCGGCGACCAGCCGTCGCCACCAGCGGCCATGGTGAACGTATTGGTGTTGCTGTTCAGAAAAGTGGTCACCAGCAGACCATCGACCCCACCCAGCGTCACTGCCGTCGACGACAGCTGGTGCGTGAGGTTCAGCCAGGTCATGCCGTAGTCGCCATTGGGGCCCGCGTTGAACGGATCGCCGGTCATCGACTCGGACAGCATGCCATGGAGATTGGATACGGTCAGCGTGTGCGGATCGAAATCGAACGTGCCATTGAAAATGGTATCGCGCGGCTGGGTATCCGGTTCATGGAAGGTCAGCGTGACGTTGTAGGTTTCGGTATGCGCATACGCTGGCGCGGCGCCCAGCAGGGCCAGCGCACCCAATGCATAAAGGGATTTTTTCATTTCATGCTCCTTCGAGGACTATCAGACAAGTACACGGCGACGTGCGGCAAACCCAACCAGCCCCAGACCCGCGAGCAACATGCCCCAGGTTTCAGGCTCGGGTACCGCAGCGATGGTCTGCGTGATGGGTGAGGTGCCCATCATCGTCCCGCCAGCCCCACCGCTTGTGGTGAGCCAGCCGGCCATACAGATGGTGCCCGACCCATTGCGCGGCATCAGTCCCGCCGGGGTACAGTCGCCATAGCCCAGTTTGCCGGTTTGTGCCGGGGTCAAGGCTGCCGTGGGATCGTCCAGCGGAATGTAGATCGAGGCGAACGCATTGTGGTTGCCGTAGGTATATACCGGACCATGTACGCCGGTGCTGGCAAAGCCCCCGCCGGAGAACACGTTGGTCGTGTTTTCCTTGAACACCGTGACCATCAGACCATCCATGCCATCCGTCACCGAAGACAACTGATAGGTGAGCGGCACCCACGTGGTATTGCCGTCCATGGCCTGCGACAGCGAACCGGTCAGGTTGGATACCGTGTGGGTGTCGGCGTCGAAATCGAAGCTGCCGGTGAAGATCGTGTCCCAATCGGGATGGCTGGTGTTATAGACCACCTGGTTATAAACCTGGGTGACGTTGTAATGGGTGACGCCGCCAATAGCGACGACGGCATGTGCCTGCGCCGCAGAAAATGCGGCAACGACCGTTACCGCCATCAAAACGGCGCGGTACGCCGGACGAGATTGCCAGATCGACATTTATTATTCCCCTGTGAACTTTTGGTTTTGTAGGTGTTGCGCCTACATGCCGGGAGAATATGCCGCTGAGCAGATACTTCAATTAGGCATTTTGTCGCACCCCACACTTGTCAACTCGCGGGGGGCCGCAGATACGGTGGAATTCGGGTCTGGCTTTCAGCTCTCGTCAAACAGGATGCCGAACAGGCGCGCACGTTCGGCTTCGCTCAGGCCGCGCAACACCCGTACGGCTTCACGCGCCACACGCGCATCGCGCGTCATCGAATAGTCCACCGCCAGCTTGCGCCACACGTCGGCCAGCGCCGGGTCGGTGGCCCGCAGTTTCTGCAGTGCCTGCGTCACGCCCGCCTGGCCTTTGGTCAGATAAAACGTCAGCCCCAGGTTGTGCCAGGCCTGGACGTAGTCGGGGTCGATCTCCACCGCTGCGCGGTAGGCATGCATCGCCTCGCGCGGGCGCCCGCTGTCGCGGTAGGCGTTGCCCAGGTTGTTGCGTGCCCACACGTCTCCAGGCGCCAGACGCACGTTCCGTTGATACGCCGCGATCGCGTCGGCCAATTGCCCCAGTTCGCCCAGCGCGCGCCCTTGAACGAACCAGGCCACCGGATTCTTCGCATCGACCCGTGCCCATTCCTGCCCCCACGCCAGCAGGCAAGGCAACAATACAAACAGGGCAGCACGGCTGGGCATGGATAGGAAATCGCTGGCAGGAGATGAATCGACGCCCATCATTTTACGCCGCGCTTGACGCATCGCTTATGCTGTCATGTCTCTCTTCTCACGCCTTACCCATGCAGCCCATCGAACACTTCATCCCCGGCAAGGATGCTTCGCTCGAAGCGTCCATCGCCACCCTGCAATCGAAACTGGAATCCCTGGGCTTCCACATCGAGGAACGCTCCTGGCTCAACCCGGTGGAAGGCGTGTGGTCGGTGCACATCCGCGACCGCGACTGCCCGTTGCTATTCACCAACGGCAAGGGCGCGTCGGAACTCGCCGCGCGGGCGAGTGCGCTGGGCGAATACTTCGAACGGCTGTCGACCAATTATTTCTGGACCCATTTCTTTCTGGGTGAAACCCTCGCCACCCGCAGCTACGTCCACCACCCCGACGAGCGCTGGTTCGACGTGGACGACGATGCCTGGCCGGACAACCTGCTCACGCCCGAACTTCACGCGCACTACAACCCCGACGCCAGCGTGCGCGCCGACCAACTGATCGACCTCAATTCCGGCAACAGCGAACGCGGCATCTGCGCCATTCCCTACCAGCGGCTGCGCGACGGCGAGACGGTGTATTTCCCGGTCAACCTCATCGGCAACCTCTACGTCAGCAACGGCATGTCGGCCGGCAACACGCTGAAGGAGGCGCGCACCCAGGCGCTGGCCGAAATCTTCGAGCGCCACATCAAGTTCCGCATCATCGAGGAAGGCCTCTGTCTGCCCGACGTGCCGGAGGACGTCATCAACCGCTACCCGCGCATCGCCGCCGGCATCCGCGGCCTGCGCGAAGCGGGCTTCGGCATCCTGGTGAAGGACGCCTCGCTCGGCGGCCAATATCCGGTGATGAACGTCACCCTGCTGCATCCGCACGACCAGGGCTGCTTCGCCAGCTTCGGCGCGCATCCGCGTTTCGAGGTCGCACTCGAACGCGCGCTGACCGAGCTGCTGCAGGGCCGTGCTCTCGATTCGCTCTCAGGCTTCCCGGCCCCCGGCTTCGATCAAACGGAAATCGCCGACCCGCAGAATCTCGAAATCCATTTCGTCGATTCCAGCGGCGTCATCAGCTGGCAGTTCCTGCGCGACACCCCCGACTTCGAATTCACTGACTGGAACTTCGGCACCACCACCGAAGAGGATTACGCCTGGTCGGTCGACGCCCTGCACGCCGAAGGCCACGACCTCTACATCGCCGACTTCACCCATCTCGGCGTCTATGCCTGCCGCATCCTGGTGCCCGGCGTCTCCGAGATCTACCCGGTCGAGGAACTCGAATTCGAGAACAACAGCGTCGGCAACCTCATTCGCCCCATGCTCGCGCGCCTGCCCGAACTCACCGACGACGAATGCGCCGAGCTGCTGGACCTGATCGTCGAACTGGAACTGGCCGACGACCGCCTGGTGACGGTGCTGATCGGCCTCGCCCCCGACGCCGATTCGCCGTGGACCGATCTGCGCGTCGGCGAGTTGAAGCTGCTGCTCGCGCTCGCCCTCGGCGACGACGACGCCATCCTCGAAGGCTGCACCTGGATCGCCCAGTACGGCCAGCGCAGCGAAGCGCGGCTGAAGGTATACCGTTGCATCGCCGACCTCGCCCAGCTCGACGACCCCAGCCCCTTCGAACCCGCGCTCGCCCTGATGTATGGCCGCGACACGCTGGAACAGGCATTCGCCCTGTTCAATCAGGACGAACGCTTTTTCGGACTGACCAAGCTAGGCAACAACTTCGAAGGCAGCGCGATCCACCAGCGCCTGCTGGAGGCGTACCGCAAGGTGCGTAGCTAGACCTGCAACCGATGAAAATTCCCAAACGACTCGAACCCCTGCTCGAAGACGGCCTGATCGACGGCGTCGTGCGCCAGCTCATGAGCGGCAAGGAGGCCATGGTCTTCGTCGTCCGCTGCGGCGACGAGATCCGCTGCGCCAAGGTGTACAAGGAAGCCAACAAGCGCAGCTTTCGCCAGGCCGTCGACTACACCGAAAAC
>JBGSZD010000030.1:0-3805 GCA_041750575.1 Thiobacillus sp.
GCCGCTGGCGCGCTGGCTCGCGCTGGCCGGTTCGCTCGCGGGCCTGATCGTCGCGATTCCGCTCGCCACCGATTTCAATACGGCGACGTCGGCGATGCAGTTCGTCGAGAAACTGGCGTGGATTCCCGCATTCAACGTCCATTACCACGTCGGGGTCGATGGCATTTCGATGCCACTGATCCTGTTGAACAGCTTCGTCACCGTGCTGGTGGTGATCGCTGGCTGGCAGGTGATCCAGGACAAGGTCGCGCAGTACATGGCCGCCTTCCTCATCATGTCGGGCCTTATCAACGGCGCGTTCGCCGCGCTCGACGGCATCCTGTTCTATGTCTTCTTCGAAGGCATGCTGATCCCGCTGTATCTCATCGTCGGCGTGTGGGGCGGGCCGAACCGGGTCTACGCCGCATTCAAGTTTTTTCTCTACACGCTCACCGGCTCGCTACTGATGCTGGTGTCGTTCATCTACCTCTACTTCCAGTCCGGCGGCAGTTTCGACATCCAGACCTGGCATACCACCACGCTGGGGATGACGGCGCAGACGCTGATGTTCTTCGCCTTCCTGCTCGCCTTCGGCGTCAAGGTGCCGATGTGGCCGGTGCATACCTGGTTGCCCGACGCCCACGTCGAGGCGCCCACCGGCGGCTCGGTGGTGCTGGCGGCGATCACGCTGAAAGTCGGCGCCTATGGCTTCCTGCGCTTCATCCTGCCCATCGTGCCGGATGCCAGCCACGAACTGGCCTGGTTCGTCATCGCGCTGTCGCTGATCGCCGTCGCCTACATCGGCCTGGTCGCGCTGGTGCAGGCCGACATGAAAAAGCTCATCGCCTATTCGTCGATCGCGCACATGGGTTTTGTCACCCTTGGCTTCTTCATGTTTAATCCGCTCGGCTGGGAAGGCGGACTGGTGCAGATGATCTCGCACGGCTTCGTCTCGGCGGCGCTATTCCTCTGCATCGGCGTGATGTACGACCGCCTGCATTCGCGCCAGATCAAGGACTACGGCGGCCTGGTCAACAAGATGCCGGTGTTCGCCGCCTTCTTCATGCTGTTCGCCATGGCAAACGCGGGCCTGCCCGCGACCAGCGGCTTCGTCGGCGAGTTCATGGTCATCATGGCCGCCACCAAGGTGAACTTCTGGTTCGCCTTCGTTGCCGCCACGACGCTGATCCTCGGCGCGGCCTATACGCTGTGGATGTACAAGCGCGTGGTATTCGGCAACGTCACCAACCCGCATGTCGAGGAATTGAGCGATATCAACCCGCGCGAAATCCTGCTGCTCGGCGTGCTCGCCGTGTGTGTGCTTGGCATGGGGCTTTATCCCAAACCCTTCACCGACGTGATGCACGTCACCGTCGTTGACCTCCTGGCGCACGTCGCCCAGAGCAAACTGCCATGAGCCTGAGTGCCTTCCTTCCCGCGCTGCCCGAAATCTTCGTTCTGGCGATGGTGTCGCTGATCCTGGTGATCGATGCTGCCGTCGACGACAGCAAGCGTTATATCGCCTACGTGCTGTCGCTCCTTACCCTGGCGGGCGCGGCCTATCTGACCGCGAGCAGCCTGGCCACCATGCCAGTGCTCGCACTCGGCGGCCTCTTCATCGACGACCCGCTGTCCGACGTGCTGAAGCTGTTCCTGTACCTGAGCGTCGCCGTGGTGCTGGTGTATTCGCGCGACTATCTGCAGGCACGCGGACTCTACAAGGGCGAGTTCTTCGTGCTCGCGCTGTTCGCGCTGCTGGGCATGATGGTGATGGTCTCCGCCAGCCATTTCCTTACGCTCTATCTCGGTCTGGAATTGCTGTCGCTGTCGCTGTACGCCATGGTCGCGCTGCAGCGCGATTCCAGCGTGGCGACCGAGGCGGCGATGAAATACTTCGTGCTCGGCGCGCTGGCGTCGGGGATGCTGCTATACGGCATGTCGATGGTCTACGGCGTCACCGGCTCGCTTTCATTGGGCGACATGGCCATTGCCTTGCAGGATGGCACCGACCTGCGTATTCCATTGGTGTTCGGCATTGTCTTCATCGTTGCCGGTCTGGCGTTCAAATTGGGCGCCGTGCCGTTCCATATGTGGGTGCCAGACGTCTATCACGGCGCGCCCACTGCGATGACGCTGTTCATCGGCAGCGCACCCAAGATCGCCGCCTTCGCCTTTGTCGTTCGCATCCTGGGCCAGGGTCTGGAATCGCAGGTGGCGGAATGGCGCGACATGCTGGTAATCCTCGCCGTGCTGTCGATGGCGGTCGGCAACCTCGCGGCCATTGCGCAAAGCAACCTGAAGCGCATGTTCGCCTACTCGACCATTTCGCACATGGGTTTCATGCTGCTCGGTATCCTTGCCGGGTCGCAGAATGGTTACGGCAGCGCGATGTTCTACGTGCTGGTCTACGCGCTGATGAGCCTGGGCGGCTTCGGCATGATCCTGCTGCTGTCGCGCGCCGGCTTCGAGGCCGACCAGCTCGACGACTTCAAGGGTTTGAATCAACGCAGCCCGTGGCTGGCTTTCCTGATGCTGCTGCTGATGTTCTCGATGGCGGGCGTGCCGCCCACGGTGGGTTTCTACGCCAAACTGTCGGTGCTGCAGGCCGTAGTCGAGATTGGCTACGTGTGGCTGGCGGTCGCAGCGGTGCTGTTCTCGCTGGTCGGTGCGTTCTATTACCTGCGCATCGTCAAGCTGATGTATTTCGACACGCCGCATGACACCACGCCGATCGCCCCCAGCCCCGACACCCGGCTCATCATGTCGGCCAACGGGCTCGCCGTACTGGCGCTCGGCATTTTGCCGCAGCCGCTGATGGCGGTGTGCGTGCACGCCATCGGCGCGTCATTTTGAGTCAAGCTCGGCTGAACTAAACATTGTCGGAGCGGGTCTGCTCCGGCGTCACCTGGCATTTCGGATTCACCGTGAATTTCTCCACTACCCTGCTGCTGATTCTGGCGTTCATCGCCGCCAACCTGCCGTTCCTCGTTGAGCGCATTTTCTTTGTCTTACAGCCCAAAATTGGCAGCAAGAATGTCGCCTGGCGACTGCTGGAACTGGTGGTGATGTTCTTCGTGGTCGGTGGCATCGCGCTATTGCTGGAAGGCAAGCTCGGCGACATCCACCGGCAGAACTGGGAGTTCTACGCGGTCAACGCCGCGCTGTTCGTGGTGTTTGCCTATCCGGGATTTGTCTATCGCTACCTGTGGCGGCGGCGGGGCGGGTAGGCGAAGGTGTGTTAACTCAATACATGGCCCCGATGTCGTGTAAATACAAAGGAAATTGCCATGAGACTTTTGCACCCACTATTTTTGCTAGGTTTGTGCTTTGCTGCAACAGCTACCTATGCTGATTGCACACTTGATTCAATTGGAACGGTCTACTGTTCAAAGTACTCTGGTGGTGGGGCTGAAGTAGACAACATTGGCACTGTATATTGCGGAAAAGGCCAGTGTAAACGTGACAGTATCGGAACTATTTACTGTTCAAGGATGCCCGGAGGTGGTGCGGGCGTTGATTCCATAGGGACGGTTCGTTGCACCTCTGGGTGTGAGCGTGGCTCCCGTGACATGTGCGAAAGAGGAGAACGGTAACGGTCTTGAATTTAGGGGAGTACCGCAATGGCGTTAGTCTTTCAGTACGGTTCGAATATGTCCGTAGCGCGACTCAACAGTGAGGATCGCCTTGACGGTGATGCAAAACCAATCAGCGTAGCTAAGACCGCTGAACTATTTGAACTGACATTTTCAGTCAGTAGTGTCCGGTTAAAAATCAAACAAAATCAGTTGGTTATCTGGTGGCAGCGGAATGCTTCTGGTGGTGTCTG
>JBGSZD010000031.1:0-2542 GCA_041750575.1 Thiobacillus sp.
GCCCGACCCACACGGTCAGCCGTGCAGGCGGGGCGTCGGCAAACCAGTTCGATTGGGCGTCCGCCGCCACCGATTGCAGGCGCTCGCGCAACACGGCTTCCACCGCGGCTTCCCAGCCCGGTGCAACGCGCAGTTTTTCCCACAGGCGCGGCGCGTGTTCCAGATTGCGCTGGGCGAGCCAGCCGCCGAGTTTTTCGTCGGCCTTCAGGCTTTCCTGCAGTTTCTTCAGCGCGGCGAGTTCGGCCTCGGTCTGGTGCAGCGCCTTGCGCGCAGCTTCCAGTTCGCGCTGGTGCTGGCCGCGCGCGGCGTCGAGTTCGGGCAAGGCGGTTTCGGCGACCTTGAGTCCGGTCTGGGCGGTGGCGAGGGTTTGCGCCAGTTCCTCGACCTCGACCTGCTTTTTCGCCAGGCCCGCTGTATCGGTACGTGGCAATTGCGCCTGTTCCTGGGCGAGCCGGCGTTGACGCACGTCAAGTTGTTCGAGCTGGCGTTTGGTGTGGCCGAGGCTGTTTTCGTCGACTTGACGCGATTGATCTAGTTGGGAGACCACGCGCTGTGCCTCGCCGACCGCCTGCTGCGCCTCGCGCAACAGCGCTTCTTTCTGCGGTAGCGTGCTGTCGGTGGCCTGGCGTGCGGCAGCTTCGGCTTCGGCCAGCGCGGTCTGCAGGCCGGGCTGCTGCGCGTTGACTTCGTTCAGCGCCTCTTGCGTGGCGGTGCGGCGCGCCTGCTGCGCTTCCATGCGCGCCCCCAGATCCTGCACCTGGCGATACAGCCGCTCGCGGGTGGCATTCTGGTGCGCCATGGTCTGCTCGATGCGCGCCACCTCGGACTGCGCCTGGTAATACACTGCCTGCACGGTATTCAGCGTGTCCTGCCCGGCGAACTGGGTCTGGCGCGCGGTTTCGAGTTCGGATTCGATGTGGCGCAGCCGCGCAGTTTCGGCGTCCAGCCTGTTCTGCGCCTCGGTCAAATCCTTGTCGATGCGGGCGCGCTGCTGCGAAGCGTCGTGCTTGCGGGCAAACCACAGGCGATGCTGGGAAAACGTCAGGTCGGCCTGCAGTTGTTTGTAGTGCTGGGCGACTTCGGCCTGCGCGGCGAGCTTTTCGACCTGGGTCTTGAGTTCGCGCTGGATGTCCTCGACGCGGTTCATGTTGTCGCGCGCATCCTTCAGCCGGGATTCGGTTTCCTTGCGGCGTTCCTTGTATTTGGACACACCCGCCGCTTCTTCCAGATAGCCGCGCAACTCTTCCGGCTTGGCCTCGATCAGCCGCGAAATCATGCCTTGCTCGATGATGGCGTAGGCCCGCGCGCCAACGCCGGTGCCAAGGAAGAGATCAGCGACATCGCGCCGCCGCACCCGCATGTTGTTGATGTAATAGGTGGAATCGCCGCTGCGGTCGAGCACGCGCTTGACCGAGATTTCGGCGTATTGCGACCACTGACCGGCGGCGCGGCCGAGTTCGTTGTTGAACGCCAGCTCCACCGAGGCGCGCGAGGCCGGCTTGCGCCCGCCCGAACCGTTAAAGATCACGTCCTGCATCGATTCGCCGCGCAAATGCTTGGCCGACGATTCGCCGAGCACCCAGCGCACCGCGTCGATGACGTTGGATTTGCCGCAGCCGTTCGGCCCCACCACGCCGGTCAGTTGCGCGGGGACGGGAATCACGGTGGGATCGACGAAACTCTTGAAACCAGCAAGTTTGATGTGGGTTAAACGCAAGACAGCGGACCTAAGCTTTTATAATGGGTGTCGTCTCAAGGCGCCGTTTGGTTTACGGCGTTCTGTTTTGTCACATTCTACACCGAGCCTTCCCATGCCCTCCACGCCCGCCAAAACCCTGGAAACCTTCCTCAATCCAAAAGTGGATCGCGACTTTCACATCCACATGGAAGTCCCTGAATTTACATGCCTTTGCCCCAAGACTGGGCAGCCCGATTTCGCCACGCTGATTCTCGACTACATCCCGGACAAGCAGTGCGTGGAACTGAAAAGCCTGAAACTCTACATGTGGAGCTTCCGTGAGGAAGGCCATTTTCACGAAGACGTCACCAACCGGATTCTGGATGATCTGGTCAAGGCGACGAAACCGCGCTTCATGCGCCTCACCGCCAAGTTCTATGTGCGCGGCGGCATCTTCACCAACGTAGTCGCCGAACACCGCAAGAAAGGCTGGAAACCCGCCCCGCGCATCGACCTGACACAGTTCGAGCATCAGTCGAATACACGCGGATAATCCTTTGTATTTTCTGGGAATAGACTTCGGCACATCGGGCGCACGCAGCTGCGTGATCGACGCCGAAGGCGCGATTGTCGCCGAAGACAAACGCGACTTCGGCACCCTGGACGAATACGAGCGCGCCGGCATCTGGCGCGAGGCGCTGTGGGACCTGGTGGCCGCGCTACCGCCGGCGATTCGCTCGCAACTGTCCGATATCGCGCTCGACGGCACCTCCGGCACCGTGCTCGCCTGCGACGAGGAACTGAGTCCGCGCCATCCGCCGCTGCTGTACAACGACGATCGCGCGGTCGACGAGGCCGCGCTGA
>JBGSZD010000032.1:0-1626 GCA_041750575.1 Thiobacillus sp.
GCCAGCGTCGCGACCACGCCTTGCATATAGGGCAATCCGCGCAGCCAGCGTCCCGCCGCGCACAAGGCCAGCAAGGTCAGCAACAACGCCGGTTGCGCCAGCGCGGACTGGGCAACGAACTCCGCCCAGAACGCCGGCGCATCCGTCGCGCGTGCGATGACCCCTGCCGCCAGCGCCGCTTCCACCGTCAGCGCGATGCGCAGGTTCACCCCCAGGTGACAGAAGTTCGGCAATTCCACCGGCCGGTTGTTATGATTCCTGCTTTTCATCCCTGTTCTTATCCCATGAGCACGTCATCGACGCCGCCTGCCGCGTGGTCTGGCCGGTTTTCCGAGCCGGTTTCCGAAATCGTCAAACGCTACACCGCGTCGATTCCCTTCGATTATCGGCTGGCTGAGTTCGATATTCAGGGTTCGCTGGCGCACGCCGCCATGTTGCACCACGTCGGCGTGCTGTCCAAGGACGATCTGGCCTCGATTCAGCGCGGCATGGCCGAGTTGCTCGCCGAGATTCGTGCCGGGCAGTTCGTCTGGTCGCTGGATAAAGAGGATGTCCATTTCAACATCGAAGCCGCGCTCACCGCGAAAATCGGCGATGCGGGCAAGCGCCTGCACACCGGGCGCAGCCGCAACGACCAGGTGGCGACCGATATCCGTCTGTATCTGCGCGACGCTATCGACCGCATCGTGGCCGGCCTCAAAGCTTGCCAGACCTCGCTGGTCGACCTGGCCGGGCAGCACGCCGATACCGTGATGCCCGGCTTCACCCACCTGCAGGTGGCGCAACCGGTCACCTTCGGCCATCACCTGCTGGCCTACTTCGAAATGCTGGCGCGCGATGCTGAGCGCATGGCCGACTGCCGCCACCGCGTCAATCGTCTGCCCTTGGGCGCCGCTGCATTGGCAGGCACCAGCTACCCGATCGATCGCCAGTTTGTCGCCGACCAGCTCGGCTTCGAGGCGGTGTGCCAAAACTCGCTCGACGCCGTCTCCGACCGCGATTTCGCCATCGAATTCGCCGCCGCCGCCGCGCTGGTGATGACGCACCTGTCGCGGCTGTCGGAAGAGCTGATCCTGTGGATGAGCCCGCGCTTCGGCTTCATCGATTTGGCCGACCGCTTCTGCACGGGCTCGTCGATCATGCCGCAGAAGAAGAATCCCGACGTGCCCGAACTGGTGCGCGGCAAGACCGGCCGGGTGAACGGTCATCTGGTCGCCCTGCTGACCCTGATGAAAGGCCAGCCGCTGGCGTACAACAAGGACAACCAGGAAGACAAGGAGCCGCTGTTCGACACCGTCGATACGTTGACCGATACCCTGGCAATCTATGCCGACATGCTGACCGGTATCACCGTCAAACCGGAAGCAATGCGTGCCGCGGTGATGCAGGGCTTCGCCACGGCCACCGATCTGGCCGATTACCTGGTGAAAAAAGGCGTGCCTTTCCGCGATGCACATGAAGTGGTGGCGCGCGCCGTGCGTGCGGCGGAAGCCTCCGGCCGCGATCTGGCCGACCTGCCGCTCGCCGAATTGCAGGCATTCAGCCCGGTGATTGCTGACGATGTTTACGCCGTGCTGACGCTGGAAGGCTCGCTCGCCGCCCGCGATCATCTGGGCTGGACCTCGC
>JBGSZD010000033.1:0-4053 GCA_041750575.1 Thiobacillus sp.
CTGGAGGCCGGCGCCGAATCGGTGGTGGTCGCCACCGACGATGCGCGGGTGCAGCAGGCGGTGGCCGCCGCGGGCCATCAGGCCTTGATGACCTCGCCCGATCACCAGTCCGGCACCGAACGCCTGGTCGAAGTCGCCGAAACCCTGGGCTGGCCGGACGACGCCCTGGTGGTCAACGTGCAGGGCGACGAACCCTTGATCGATCCGGGGCTGATCCGCGAGGTCGCGCGGCAACTGGTACTGCACGACGATGCCGTGATGGCGACGCTGGCGCACCCTATCCACGATCACGCCGATTTCATCAATCCCAACGTCGTCAAGGTCGTCGCCGACGAAGCCGGCTACGCCGTGTATTTCAGCCGTGCACCCATCCCCTGGCCGCGCGATGCCTTCGCGGCGCAGCAGCCTATGCCGCACGAGCTCGGCGCGCTGCGCCATATCGGGCTGTACGCCTATCGCGCCGGTTTTCTGCGCACCTACGCCAGCCTCGCCGCCTCGCCGCTGGAACGCCACGAAATGCTCGAACAGTTGCGGGTGCTGTGGCACGGCTATCGCATCAGCCTCGGCGTTACGCCCACCGCGCCGGCCCCGGGCGTGGACACGCCGGAAGACCTGGCGCGGGTTCGGGCCCTGTTTGCTGCTGCATAGCAGCCTCTTGAATCCCTGAATAAAATTTTTTAAGTGTTGCCAAAGCCGGCCTTGGCTTAGGCTACTGAAGTTTTTCCAATCCAAATATCAAGGGAGATATGCAATGCGTTTGATTCTGTTGGGCGGCCCCGGCGCCGGCAAAGGCACACAGGCCAATTACATCAAGGAAAAGTACGGCATTCCCCAGATCTCCACCGGCGACATGCTGCGCGCGCAGATCAAGGCGGGCACCGAGCTGGGCATGAAGGCCAAGGCCATCATGGACGCGGGCGGCCTGGTGTCCGACGACATCATCATCGGCATGGTCAAGGCTCGCCTGACCGAAGCCGACTGCAAGAACGGCTACCTGTTCGACGGCTTCCCGCGCACCATTCCGCAGGCCGAAGCGATGAAAGCTGCCGGTGTGCCCATCGACTACGTGGTCGAGATCGACGTCGCCGACGAAGAGATCGTCAAGCGCATGTCGGGCCGCCGCGTGCATGTGGCCTCCGGTCGCACCTACCACGTCGTGTTCAACCCGCCCAAAGTGGTCGGCAAGGACGACGCCACCGGCGAAGACCTGATCCAGCGCGACGACGACAAGGAAGAAACCGTCAAGAAGCGTCTCGACGTCTACCACGCGCAGACCGAACCGCTGGTGAAGTACTACGGCGACTGGGGCAAGAGCGGCGAAGCCGGCGCGCCCAAGTACGTGAAGGTCGCTGGCGTCGGCAAGGTCGACGGCATTCGCGATTCGATCTTCGCCGCACTCGGTTGAGCCAGACATTCGTTAGCCGATGCCGCAGCAGATTCACCCGCTGACCGACACCGAACGCTGGATCGTCACCAGCGCGGTGAAGGAACGCTACGGCCGCGACGTCGAGATTCAGGACGTCGAAACCGAAATCCGTCTGTATATCGACGACCGTGAACTGACGCTGTGTCCGGGCTTCTACTGGACCGAGCACGGCTGCCATTTCGTGCTGTCCAAAACGGGCGATTCGCGCTATCGCAGCATGTTCTTCTGGCGCATCCGCGACCGTTTCGCGACGGGCCGCGAGGAATACGACGACATCGGCGACTGCGTCACCACGCTGCTGAAAATGCAGGCTGACGAAGAAGCCAGGCGTCTGCTCGAAGGCGAAGCATCCGGCCACAGTTAAAACCAAGCCAGCCCGTTTTTTAATTATTGAGATTTCCATTACGCATGACAAAGCTACCGTTCGCCCTGAGCTTGTCGAAGGGCTTGTCCGAGTGGGCACAGGGCTTCGACAAAGCTCAGCCCGAACGGTAGTCGGACGCTGTCATATTTTGCGGAAACCTCAATAAACCAGCGCTGGCTTTTTGCTATTCGCAGCATCCATTTCGGTAAATCAAGGAGACCACACCATGGCGAAAAAAATGAACGCCTTCTATGCACAATCCGGCGGCGTCACCGCCGTCATCAACGCGTCGGCCTGCGGCGTGATCGAAACCGCGCGCAAGCACAAGGATGTCATCGGCAAGGTCTACGCCGGCCGCAACGGCATCATCGGCGCGCTGACCGAAGACCTGATCGACACCACCAAGGAATCCGCCACCGCGATTGCCGCGCTGCGCAGCACGCCGTCGGGCGCCTTCGGCTCCTGCCGCTTCAAGCTGAAATCGCTGGAAGCCAACAAGCGCGAATACCAGCGCCTGATCGAAGTCTTCAAGGCGCACAACATCGGCTACTTCTTCTACAACGGCGGCGGCGATTCGGCCGACACCTGCTTCAAGGTCAGCCAGTTGTCGGAGCAGATGGGTTATCCGATCCAAGCCATCCACGTGCCGAAGACCGTCGACAACGACCTGCCGATCACCGACTGCTGCCCGGGCTTCGGCTCGGTCGCCAAGTACATTGCCGTCTCTACGCTGGAAGCCAGCTACGACGTGCGCTCGATGGCCAAAACCTCGACCAAGATCTTCGTCGTCGAAGTGATGGGTCGCCACGCCGGCTGGATCGCCGCTGCCGGCGGTCTGGTGGAAGATCACGGCATTCCGGTCGTCATCCTGTTCCCGGAAATCGAATTCGACCAGAAGAAATTCCTCGCCCGCGTCGACAAGCTGGTGAAGGAACACGGCTACTGCACCGTCGTTGTCTCTGAAGGCTGCCACTACCCCGACGGCAAGTTCCTCGCCGAGCAGGGCACCCGCGATGCCTTCGGCCATGCGCAGCTCGGGGGCGCCGCTCCGGTGGTCGCCAACATGATCAAGGACGCGCTCGGCCACAAGTTCCACTGGGCGGTGGCGGATTACCTTCAACGCGCCGCGCGTCACATCGCCTCCGCGACCGACGTCAAGCAGGCCTATGAACTCGGCAAGAAGGCCGTCGAACTCGCGATCAAAGGCCACAACTCGGTGATGCCGACGGTCGACCGCATTTCCGACAAGCCCTACAAGTACAAGATCGGCATGGCGCCGCTGTCCAAGGTCGCCAACGTCGAGAAGTTCATGCCGCGCGATTTCATCACCAAGGACGGCTACGGCATCACCGACAAGTGCAAGCGTTACCTCACGCCGCTGATTCAGGGCGAGGACTATCCGAAGTACAAGGACGGTTTGCCGGTGTACGTGACGCTGAAGAACATTGCGGTGGCGAAGAAGCTGCCGGCGTTCAAGCTTTGAGGAGCAGGGACTAGGAGAGGATCTAGGAAATAGGGGCTGGGAACTAGGGGATGTGCGGCTTTGCCGCGCAATACGATCAAAAGCCCTAGTCCCTGAATCCTAAATCCTAGCTCCCAATACGATGACACTCGACCGCGCCAAACAACTGCTCAAGGTGCAAGCCGACTTCGGCGGCTTCTACAACGGCAATTCAGCCAAGCTGATCTTGTCGGAAGTGCAGCGCGAGCACGGGCAGGACGCGGTCGATCAACTCATCCGGGATTTGCAGCTCGACCAGATTTTCGGGTTTGAGCCGGGCACGCGGTTCGAAGGCGGCCTGGCAATGGGCAAGAAGTAGTGAATGGGGACGGTGGCGCAAGCTGCCGTTTTTTTTGGTCAAGTGGAGAAATGATAATGAATGAAGGCTTGTTGTTCGCCCTCGTGGCGGCAGTGCTCGCACTGCTCTATGGGATTGTGTCGATCAAATGGATTCTGGGCCTGCCCACCGGCAACGACCGCATGCGCGAAATCGCGGCGGCGGTGCAGGAAGGCGCGTCTGCTTATCTGAACCGTCAATACACCACCATCGGGATCGTCGGCGTGATCCTGCTGATCGCCATCTTCGTGACGCTGGGCTGGCAAACCGCGGTCGGTTTCGCCCTCGGCGCCGTTCTCTCCGGCCTCACCGGCTATATCGGCATGAACGTCTCGGTGCGCGCCAACGTGCGTACCGCCGAGGCCGCTTCGCAGGGCCTCAACGCCGCGCTCAACGTCGCCTTCAAGGGCGGCGCCATCACCGGC
>JBGSZD010000034.1:0-6353 GCA_041750575.1 Thiobacillus sp.
TCCATACCCTGGATGATGCCGCGACGACGGTTGAGGTCGCCCATCACGTCACCCATATAATCTTCCGGCGTTTCCACTTCGACAGCCATCATCGGCTCAAGCAGAATCGGACTGGCTTTACGCATGCCATCTTTGAAAGCCAGTATCGCCGCCAGTTTGAACGCCAGCTCAGACGAGTCGACGTCGTGATAAGAGCCATCAAACAGGGTAACTTTCACATCGACCACAGGGAACCCTGCCAGCACACCGTTGTTCAAGGCTTCTTTCAAGCCTTTTTCAACCGCCGGAATATATTCGCGCGGCACGGTGCCGCCCTTGATGGCATCAATGAACTCGAAACCCTTGCCCTGCTCATTCGGACCCATCTTGATCCAGACATGGCCGTATTGACCCTTACCGCCCGACTGTTTCGCGTGTTTGCCTTCCTGCTCGACTTCCTTCTTGATCGCTTCACGGTAGGCCACTTGCGGCGCGCCGACGTTAGCCTCAACGCCGAATTCACGGCGCATGCGATCCACCAGAATCTCCAGGTGCAATTCACCCATGCCCGACATGATGGTCTGGCCGGACTCTTCATCGGTGCGCACACGGAAAGACGGGTCTTCCTGTGCCAGACGACCCAGCGCAATACCCATTTTTTCTTGGTCAGCCTTGGTCTTCGGCTCAACAGCGACGTGAATCACCGGCTCGGGGAACACCATGCGCTCAAGTGTAATCGGCGAAGCGAGGTCACACAGCGTGTCGCCCGTAGTCACGTCCTTCAGGCCAACGGCAGCAGCAATGTCGCCCGCACGCACTTCCTTGATTTCTTCGCGCTGGTTGGCATGCATCTGCAGGATGCGACCGATGCGCTCCTTGCGCCCCTTGACCGGGTTATAGATCGTGTCGCCCGAATTCACCACGCCGGAATAGACGCGGAAGAAAATCAACTGGCCAACATAAGGGTCCGTCGCAACCTTGAATGCCAGCGCCGAGAATTTTTCATCGTCGGACGCCTTGCGCTCACCCTGCTCGCCATTTTCCAGTTCGCCCGTTACCGGCGGGATATCCGTCGGCGCCGGCATCAACTCGACGACCTTGTCGAGCATCGCCTGCACGCCTTTGTTCTTGAAGGCCGAGCCGCACATCATCGGCACGATTTCACTGGCGATGGTGCGCGCGCGCAGCCCGGCAATAATATCCGCCTCGGAAAGCTCCCCCTCTTCGAGGTACTTGTTCATCATTTCTTCGGACGACTCCGCTGCCGCCTCGACCATGGCTTCGCGCCATTTTTTGCAGGTGTCCAGCAGATTGGCCGGGATGTCGCGCAGGTCGAACTTCATGCCCTGGCTGGCCTCATCCCAGTAAATCGCCTTCATCTTGACGAGGTCGACCACACCCTCGAAGTTGTCTTCGGCGCCGATCGGCACCTGGATAGGCACAGGGTTGGCTTTCAGACGCAGGCGCATCTGATCATAAACCTTGAAGAAGTCAGCGCCCGAACGATCCATCTTGTTGACGAAGGCCAAGCGCGGCACGCCATATTTATTGGCCTGACGCCACACAGTTTCGGACTGCGGCTGTACGCCGCCCACAGCGCAATACACCATGCACGCGCCATCCAGCACACGCATCGAGCGCTCCACCTCAATGGTGAAATCCACGTGGCCCGGGGTGTCAATGATATTGATGCGATGCTCGGGGAACTTGCCGTCCATGCCCTTCCAGAAACAGGTGGTGGCCGCCGAGGTGATGGTAATACCGCGCTCTTGCTCCTGCTCCATCCAGTCCATGGTGGCCGCGCCATCATGGACTTCGCCAATCTTGTGCGACACGCCGGTGTAGAACAGGACGCGTTCGGTAGTGGTGGTTTTGCCAGCGTCAATGTGGGCAGAAATGCCAATATTGCGATAGCGTTCGATAGGAGTTGCGCGAGCCACGGTAAATACCTGCCAATAATGATGTTGGGTTTAGAAGCGGAAATGCGAGAAGGCCTTGTTGGCCTCAGCCATACGGTGCACTTCTTCACGCTTTTTCACTGCGCCGCCACGGCCTTCCGCCGCATCCAGCAACTCGCCCGCAAGGCGGGCACCCATGGATTTTTCGCCGCGCTTGCGCGCCGCATCTTTCAGCCAGCGCATCGCCAAGGCGGTGCGACGGCTCGAGCGCACTTCGACCGGCACCTGATAGTTGGCACCGCCGACGCGGCGACTCTTCACTTCGACCAGCGGACGCGCGTTGTTCAGCGCAGAGCTGAACACTTCCAGCGGATCCTTGCCGGACTTGCTGGTGATCTGCTCGAACGCGCCATAGACAATGCGCTCGGCAACCGATTTCTTGCCGCTGGACATGACGACGTTCATGAATTTCGAAACTTCCTGATTGCCGAATTTCGGATCAGGCAGAATTTCACGTTTGGGGACTTCGCGACGACGGGGCATGGTTCCTGTCTCTCTATCTGGTTAAGTTTTGTTCGGATGCCGCATTAATTAAATAAACTAATTAGGCTTTTTTCGGGCGCTTGGCACCGTACTTCGAACGCGACTGCTTACGATCCTTCACGCCAGCAGTATCCAGGCTGCCGCGCACGGTGTGATAGCGCACACCCGGCAAATCCTTGACCCGGCCGCCACGCACCAGCACCACCGAGTGTTCTTGCAGGTTGTGGCCTTCGCCGCCAATGTAGCTGATGACCTCGAAGCCGCTGGTGAGCTTGACCTTGCACACCTTACGCAAGGCGGAGTTCGGCTTTTTGGGCGTCGTGGTGTACACGCGAGTGCACACACCGCGTCGTTGCGGGCAGGCCTTCAGGGCCGGAACCTTGCTCTTTTCCACCGGTGCCTGGCGAGGCTTGCGGATCAGCTGGTTAATCGTTGGCATGTCAAAAATTCCGAAAAATTAAAGTGAGCGTATCGTTTCTAAAACAAGCGGGACGGCACCGACCGCTTTTTTAGCGGCGCCGTCCCGGGCTACAGACCTGCGTTTTCCGGCAAATCTATGGCCGGAAAAAGACGCGTGATTCTAGGGGAGCCCCTTCCCCCTGTCAAGCCACTTCCTGATTCTCGGCAGGATTCACGTCCCCGCCTTCGATCAGATGCTCGGCCCCCAGATCCTCTCCGGCCGCCTGACGGCGACGGGTGTTGTGATAGGCGAGGCCTGTACCGGCAGGGATCAGGCGTCCGACAATCACGTTTTCCTTCAGGCCGCGCAGCTCGTCCCGCTTGCCCATGATGGCTGCTTCGGTCAGCACGCGCGTGGTTTCCTGGAAGGAAGCCGCCGAGATGAACGAATCGGTCGACAGCGAGGCCTTGGTGATGCCCAGCAGGATCGGGGCGTAGGTGGCGGGCTGCTTGCCTGCCGCCACCATGTCGTCGTTGATCTGCAGCACTTCCGAGCGCTCGACCTGCTCGCCCGGGATGAGGCCGGTATCACCCGGATCCGACACGGTGACGCGACGCAGCATCTGACGCACGATGACTTCGATGTGCTTGTCGTTGATCTTCACGCCCTGCAGGCGGTAGACGTCCTGCACTTCGTCGGTGATGTAACGCGCCAGCGCCTCCACCCCTTGCAGACGCAGAATGTCGTGCGGATCGACCGGGCCGTCGACGATCATTTCGCCCTTCTGGACGATCTGGCCGTCGTGTGCGGTCACGTGTTTTTCCTTGGTGATCAGGTACTCGTGCGGCACGCCGTCCATGTCGGTAATAACCAGACGCTGCTTGCCCTTGGTGTCCTTGCCGAACGACACGGTGCCGGTAACTTCCGCCAACACACCGGCATCTTTCGGCGAACGTGCCTCGAACAGCTCCGCCACACGCGGCAGACCGCCGGTAATGTCACGGGTCTTCGAAGTTTCCTGCGGGATACGCGCGAGCACATCGCCCACCGCCACGTCCTGGCCATCCTTCACCGTGATGATCGAACCGATCTGGAAGGTGATGTTGACCAGCGTCTCAGTGCCGGCGATCTTGATCTCTTTGCCGGCTTCGTCCAACAGCTTGACCTGCGGACGCACGCCCTTGGACGCGCTCGATGCCTTGCGCTTGGGGTCGATGACCACCAGCGTCGACAAACCGGTCACGTCGTCGAGCTGCTTGGCGACGGTGACGCCCTCTTCGATATTCTCGAAGCGCACGCGGCCCGCGTATTCGGTAATGATCGGACGGGTATGCGGATCCCAGGTGGCCAATACGGCGCCCGCCTTGATCTTGGCGCCGTCGGTCACCATCAGCATGGCACCGTACGGCACCTTGTGGCGCTCGCGCTCGCGGCCGCTGTCGTCCGCGATAATCATTTCGCCGCTGCGCGAAATGGCCACCAGTTCCTTGCGGGCATTGGTCACGTAACGCATGGTGGCGGTGTATTGCACCGACCCGTTGGACTTGGCCTCGAGTTGGCTGGCGGCGGCAGCACGCGATGCGGCACCGCCGATGTGGAAGGTCCGCATGGTGAGCTGGGTGCCCGGCTCGCCGATCGACTGCGCGGCAATGACACCGACCGCTTCGCCGGTGTTGACCAGGTAGCCGCGGCCCAGATCGCGACCGTAGCACTTGGCACACAAGCCATAACGGGTTTCGCAGGTCAGCGGGGTGCGCACCTTGACTTCGTCGATACCAAGCGATTCGATGACATCAACCACGTCTTCCACCAGCAGCGTGCCGGCTTCGAACACGGTTTCCTGGGTTTCAGGATGAATGATGTCGCTGACCGCGACACGACCCAGAATCCGCTCGCGCAATGCCTCAACCACTTCACCGCCTTCGACCAGCGCCTTCACGGCAAGGCCGTTCCTGGTGCCGCAATCGTCCTCGACCACCACCAGATCCTGCGTCACGTCGACCAGACGACGCGTCAGGTAACCGGAGTTTGCGGTTTTCAGCGCGGTATCGGCCAAGCCCTTACGTGCGCCGTGGGTCGAGATGAAGTACTGAAGCATGTTCAGGCCTTCGCGGAAGTTCGCCGTGATCGGCGTTTCGATGATGGAGCCGTCCGGCTTCGCCATCAGGCCGCGCATACCGGCCAGCTGACGGATCTGCGCAGCAGAGCCGCGCGCGCCTGAGTCGGCCATCATATAAATCGAATTAAACGATTCCTGATTGACTTCCTTGCCCTGACGATCGGTAACTTTTTCGCTGCCCAACTGAGTCATCATCGCCTTGGCGATCGCATCGCCCGCGCGACCCCAGATGTCGACCACTTTGTTGTAGCGCTCGCCCTGGGTCACCAGACCCGAGGTGTACTGCGATTCGATCTCTTTCACTTCCGCCTCGGATGCATCCAGAATCTGATGCTTCTCGTTCGGGGTCAGCATGTCCTTGATCGCAATCGACATGCCCGAGCGGGTGGCGTAGGTAAAGCCGGTATACATCAGCTTGTCAGCCAGCAGCACCGTTTCGCGCAGACCGCAACGACGGAAGCTGGCGTTGATGAGCTTGGAAATTTCTTTTTTCTTCAGCGCCTTGTCGACATAACTGAACGGCAAATCAGGCGGCAGGATTTCGGACAGCAGCGCGCGGCCGATCGTGGTTTCAACACGCTTGACGGTTTCGACACGATTCTTGTCTGCATCCAGCGTTACTTCCTTGATGCGCACAGTGACACGCGCATGCAGTTCAGCCACGCGATTGTCATAGGCGCGACGCGCTTCGGTGACGTCGGCAAACATCATGCCTTCGCCCTTGGCGTTGACCTTCTCGCGCGTCATGTAATACAGGCCTAACACGATATCCTGCGACGGCACGATGATGGGTTCGCCGTTGGCAGGCGACAGCACGTTGTTCGATGCCAGCATCAGAGTGCGGGCTTCGGCCTGCGCTTCCAGCGACAGTGGCACATGAACGGCCATCTGGTCACCGTCGAAGTCGGCGTTGAACGCCGCGCACACCAGCGGGTGCAGCTGGATCGCCTTGCCTTCGATCAGCACCGGCTCGAACGCCTGGATGCCCAGGCGGTGCAGCGTCGGTGCGCGGTTCAGCATCACCGGATGCTCGCGGATGACTTCTTCCAGCAGATCCCACACGATCGGCTCTTCGTCTTCCACCATTTTCTTGGCGGCCTTGATCGTGGTCGCCAGCCCCAGCACTTCGAGGCGATTGAAGATGAAGGGCTTGAACAGCTCCAGCGCCATCTTCTTCGGCAGGCCACACTGGTGCAGCTTCAGGGCCGGGCCCACCACGATGACCGAACGACCGGAATAGTCGACGCGCTTGCCAAGCAGGTTCTGACGGAAGCGACCGCTCTTGCCCTTGATCATGTCGGCCAGCGATTTCAGCGGACGCTTGTTGGCGCCGGTCATCGCCTTGCCGCGACGGCCGTTGTCCAGCAGCGAATCCACCGCTTCCTGCAGCATGCGCTTTTCGTTGCGCACGATG
>JBGSZD010000035.1:0-9174 GCA_041750575.1 Thiobacillus sp.
CTGCGGCTGTTCGGCAAGCCCGAAAGCTACACCCGCCGCCGCATGGGCGTGGCGCTCGCCACGGCGGACACCACGGATGCCGCCCGCAGCCGTGCCAAGGCCGCGGCCTCCACCGTCAAGCCGGTAAAACCGTAAGCATGCAGACGCATTACGCACGTCTCGGCGGCAGCGAAGTCATCCGCAAACTGGTCGATCATTTTTACGACCTGATGGACAAAGACCCGGACTACTACGGCATCCGCAAGCTGCACCCGGCGGACCTCGGCGAATCGCGCAACAAGCTGTTCTGGTTTCTCTCCGGCTGGACCGGCGGGCCACCGGAGTACACCGACCGATTCGGCCATCCTTTCCTGCGCCGACGGCACATGCCGTTCGCCATCGGCGAAGCCGAGCGCGACCAATGGATGGGCTGCATGATGCACGCCATGCAGGATGTCGGGGTGGATGCAGCGATGCAGCGGGAACTGACCGCAGCCTTTTTCAAAACGGCCGATTTCATGCGCAACCAGCCGGACTGACATGCGGAAACTGATCGGATGGAGCCTGCTCTTTGCCGTGCTGGCGGCCGCCGCTGCGCTGCCCTGGTTGCTGCTCGACAGCGCGCCGGCGATCGAGCCGCCGGCGGAGTTCCGGCGCGCCGACCTGGCTTGGGTCAAATCGCTATTCCAGAAACACGACCCGCGCCGCCAGACGCCGGACGTGATTCACAGCATCCAGCTGGACGAGGCCGAACTCAACCGCCTGCTCAATTACGCGGTCGAGCTGCGTCGCGTCAGCGGCATCGCCGCCGAACTCACTCCCCGCATGGCGACACTCACCGCCACCTTGATCGTGCCGGATAATCCGTTCGGGCGCTTTCTCAACATCACCGCCGAAGTGGCCGAGGCGCCTGGCGGCATCCGCATCCAGAGCCTGCAACTTGGCAGCCTGCCACTACCGGGGGTGCTGGCCAACGGCATGGCGCGTCTGGCGCATCGCTGGCTGAGCCGCGATGAAACCTACGCCACGCTGGCTAATGCGGTGTCCCAAATCAGCTTCCGAGAAAATCAGGCCACCCTGGATTACCGCTGGCGACCCGAATTGCTCACCCAGCTTGAGCGCAAAAGTGCTGATCTGCTGATCCCGCCCGAGGAACAGGTGCGGGTGCTGGCGTATGCCGAGCAACTGGATTCCCTGCTGAAACGCCATCCATACGGCAGCACTATTCCGCTGGCGCAAATCGTCGCCCCCCTGTTTACCCATGCGCACGCGCTCGGCGGCGATGCGGTCGAGGAAAACCGCGCCGTGCTCACCGCACTCGCCGCCTATCTGGCCGGCGTGAGCCTGCCCAAGCTGCTGGAAGGCGACAGCCAGTCGATACGCCGCGCGCCGCGTGTGCTGCTGTCGCTGCATGGCCGACGCGATTTTGCCGAACATTTCACGATTTCCGCTGCGATCACCGTCAACGGCGGCAGCCGGCTGGCCAATGCCATCGGACTGATCAAGGAAGAGGAAGACGCAGGCAAGGGATCGGGGTTCAGTTTCACCGATCTGGCCGCCAACCGAGCCGGCGTAAGGCTAGGCGAGCGCGCGACCGGCGTTGCTGCTGCGCAGGTACGCCAGCAGCTGGCTGCCGTCCGAGGCGATGCGGATTTACTGCCGGACTTTCGCGATCTGCCGGAATTCATGCCGCAGGCTGAATTCGACCGCCGCTTCGGCCCGGTCGGCAGCGCGCGTTATCAAAAGCTGATCGACCGCATCGACGCACGGCTGGCCACGCATCCCCTGACACAATAAATAGTCAGGTTATCCTGATATAATGCTGGGTTTCCCGCAATCCGGCCTCCATCATGTCCCGCAAGCTCCGCAATATCGCCATCATCGCGCACGTCGACCATGGCAAAACCACGCTGGTCGACCAGCTCCTCAAGCAATCCGGCACCTTCCGCGACAACCAGGCGGTTGACGAGCGTGTCATGGACTCGAACGACCTGGAAAAGGAACGCGGCATCACCATTCTTGCGAAGAACACCGCGATCACGTACGGCGAGTACCACATCAACATCGTCGACACCCCCGGCCATGCCGACTTCGGCGGCGAAGTCGAGCGCGTGCTCGGCATGGTCGATGGCGTGGTGCTGCTGGTTGACGCGGTCGAAGGCCCGATGCCGCAGACCCGCTTCGTCACCAAGAAGGCGCTGGCGCTGGGTCTGCGCCCCATCGTCGTGATCAACAAAGTCGACCGTCCCGGCGCCCGCCCGGACTGGGTGGTGGATCAAACGTTCGACCTGTTCGACAAGCTCCATGCCACCGACGATCAGCTCGACTTCCCGATCATCTACGCTTCCGGCCTGAATGGCTGGGCCTGCACGGATCTGAAAGACGCGCCGTCGCATGGCGGAACGGCAGAAAACATGACAACGCTGTTCGACACCGTCATCAAACACGTCCCCACCCCGCCCGGCTCGCCCGACGCGCCGCTGCAACTGCAAATTGCCGCGTTGGACTACTCGACCTACACCGGTCGCCTCGGCGTCGGTCGTGTGCTGAATGGCCGCATCAAGCCCGGCATGCCGGTGGTGGTGATGAACCACGAAGACCAGGTCGCCAGCGGCCGCATCAATCAGGTGCTCGGCTTCCAGGGTCTGGATCGCGTGCCGGTGGAAGAAGCCGAAGCGGGTGACATCATCATCATCTCGGGTCTGGACGACATCGGCATCGGCGTCACGGTTTGCGACAAGGACAACCCTATCGGCCTGCCGGTGCTGCCGGTCGATGAACCGACGCTCAACATGGACTTCATGGTCAACGCTTCGCCGCTGGCCGGCACCGAGGGCAAGTTCGTCACTACCCGCCAGATCCGCGATCGCCTCACCAAGGAACTGTTGGTTAACGTCGCACTGCGCGTCGACGAAACCGGCGAGGCCGACGTGTTTCGCGTCTCGGGTCGCGGCGAACTCCACCTCACCATCCTGTTGGAAAACATGCGACGCGAAGGCTTCGAGCTGGCTGTCGGCAAGCCGCGCGTGGTGTACAAGGAAATCAACGGCGAGAAATGCGAGCCATACGAAAACCTCACCATCGACCTCGAAGACGACACCCAGGGCGCGGTGATGGAAGAAATCGGCCGCCGTCGCGGCGAACTCACCAACATGGAATCCGACGGCCATGGCCGTACCCGCCTCGAATACCACATTCCGGCGCGCGGCCTGATCGGCTTCCAGTCCGACTTCATGACGATGACGCGCGGCACCGGCCTGATGAGCCACGTGTTCGACGACTACGGCCCGGTGAAAGCCGACCTGCCCGGCCGTCACAACGGCGTGCTGGTGTCGCAGGACAACGGCGAAGCCGTCGCTTACGCGCTGTGGAAGCTGGAAGACCGCGGCCGCATGTTCGTCTCGCCCGGCGACAAGTTGTACGAAGGCATGATCATCGGCATTCACAGCCGCGACAACGATCTGGTGGTCAACCCGATCAAGGGCAAGCAGCTCACCAACGTCCGCTCTTCCGGCACCGACGAAGCGGTGCGCCTGACCACGCCGATCAAGCTGACGCTGGAATCCGCTGTCGAATTCATCGACGACGACGAGCTGGTCGAAATCACACCGAAGTCGATCCGCATCCGCAAGCGCTATCTGCAGGAACACGAGCGGAAAAAAGCCTCGCGCGTGGCCGCCTGAATTGAATCAACCCGGCGCTAAACCGCAGCAATCCGAACCCGGCGCAAGCCGGGTTTTTTTATTCCCAGCACAGGTAGAATCCACGCATGCACCCTGTCGAAATCAGCCTCTTTGCCGGCCTTGCCGTTCTCATTCTGCTGGTTGTTCTCCTGTTGCTGCGCCTGGCCGCACTGCGGCGCGAACAAACCGGGTTGCCCGCGCTGCTGACTCAAGACATGGAACTACGCCACCGGGCCGTGCTGACCGACCTGCACACCGGGCTGGCGCAACAGTCCGACCGCATGCAAACCCAGCTGTCTTCCTTGCAGATTGCGCAGACCGAGCGGCTGGCGGAAACGCGCGAAACCGTCACCGGGCAGTTCGGCCTGTTTCAGACCACGATGCTGGAAAAGCTGATCGAGCAGGGACGCGCCGAGCAGAGCCTGCTGCAGGACACGCTGCAAGGCATGACCGCGCATTTCAACGAACGCGTGCAGCAGTTGTCGCAAACCGTCGATGGCCGGCTCAACGAAATATCCGGCAAGGTGGCCGAGCGGCTCGACGAAGGCTTCAAGAAGACCAACGATACCTTCACTTCGGTGATGTCGCGGCTGGCGGTAATCGACGAGGCTCAGAAGAAGATCGAGGGGCTGGCGTCCAACGTCGTCTCGCTGCAGGAAATATTAGGCGACAAGCGTTCGCGCGGCGCCTTCGGCGAAGTGCAGCTGGAGGCACTGGTGCGCAATAGCCTGCCACCCGATGCCTACGCGTTTCAATTTACGCTGAAAAGCGGCGCTCGAGCCGATTGCGTACTGATCCTGCCCGAACCCACCGGTACGGTATGCGTCGATTCCAAGTTCCCGTTGGAAAACTACAGCCGCATGTTCGACGACAGCTTGTCGCCGGCCGAACGAGACGCAGCGCGGCGCCAGTTCAAGGCGGACGTGAAGAAGCATGTCGACGACATCGCCGCCAAATACATCGTCGAAGGCGAAACCTCGGACGGCGCGGTGATGTTCCTGCCCGCCGAAGCGGTGTTCGCAGAGATCCATGCCTACCATCCCGACCTGGTCGAGCACGCGCAGAAAAAACGCGTCTGGCTCACCTCGCCGACTACGCTGATGGCCGTGTTGAACACGGCGCGCGCGGTGATCCGCGACTCGGAAACGCGGCGCATGGCGCACGTGATCAAGGACGAACTCGGCAAGCTGGCGAAGGATTTCGCGCGCTTCGACGAGCGCATGAAGAAACTCGCCAGTCACATCGATCAGGCCAGCAAGGATGTGGGCGAGGTGCGCATTTCAAGCGACAAGATCAGTAAGCGCTTCGCCCAGATCGAACGCGTCGAACTCGATCACCCACAACCTGGCAACCCGCTTCCGCTTCCCGACAGCGACGAATGAGTTGGTTCGCCCGCTGGCGCCGTAACCGCATCCTGCAGCGCCATCTCATCGAACAGGGCGATTTCGATAACGCGGTCGCGCAGCTGCCCATCCTGCATGGGCTGACGCCGAACGAGCGCGCCAGGCTGCGCGAATCGTCGAGCTTGTTGCTGGCCGACAAGAGTTTCTCGGCAGCCGGCGGCGCCGAGGTCGATACGCCCACCCGGCTCGCCGTCGCGCTCCAGGCCTGCCTGCTGACGCTGCATCTCGACGAGAACAGCTATCGTGGTTGGAACGAGATCATTCTCTATCCGGACGAATTCCTGCGGCAGCGTGAGGAGACGGATGATGCCGGCGTGGTGCACATCTCGCGCGACATTCTGGCGGGAGAATCCTGGCTCGGTGGGCCACTGGTGCTATCGATTGCCGACGTGGTCACCAGCGGCCAGGCTGACGGCGTCAACGTCGTGCTGCACGAATTCGCGCACAAACTCGACATGCTGAATGGCGACGCCAACGGTTTCCCCCCGCTGCATCGGGGTATGAGCACCGCCGCCTGGGCGCACGATTTCAGCACCGCCTACGAAGATTTATGCGCGCGCGTGGACGCCGGCGAAGACACCGCGATCGATCCCTATGCCAGCACGGATCCGGCCGAGTTTTTCGCCGTGCTGACCGAAGTGTTTTTCGAAACACCCGATCTGCTGCAAAGCGAATACCCAGCGGTGTACGCGCAGATGAGGCAGTTCTATCGTCAGCATCCGCTCCAGCGTCTGGAGAGTCCGGCATGACCCCGATCCGACCTCGCCCAGCCGTGCGCATGGACGGCATCGGGCCGTTTCATGTGATGGATATCCTGGCACGCGCACAAGCGCTGGAGTCTGCCGGGCACGACATCATTCATCTCGAAATCGGCGAGACCGACTTCGCCACGCCCGTCCCCATCGTCGAGGCCGGAATCGCCGCGCTGCGCGCGGGACACACGCATTACACCGGCGCCCTGGGTTTGACGGAACTGCGCGAGGCCATCGCCGAATTCCATGCGACGCGCTGGCAGGCCATGGTCGACCCGGCGCGCATCCTCGTCACGCCTGGCGCGTCGGGCGCGCTGTTGCTGACGCTGGGGCTACTGGCCGGCCCCGGCGACGAAGTCTTGATGGCCGACCCTGGTTATCCCTGCAACCGCCATTTCGCGCGGTTTTGCGAAGCCCGCGCAGTCAGCGTGCCAGTCGACGCCGGCAGTGGTTTTCAACTCACGCTCGACTTGATCGAACGCCATGCCAGCCCCGCCACCCGCGTCGTGCTGATCGCCACTCCGTCCAACCCCACCGGTACTGCAATCGCTCCTGATGAACTAGCCCGCATCCACGACTGGTGCGCCGAAAAAGGCATCGCCCTGATCGTCGACGAAATCTATCTGGCGCTCACCTACGACGGCCCCGAGCACAGTGCCGCGCGCTGGGACGACGTGTTCGTCGTCAACAGTTTTTCGAAATACTTTTTGATGACCGGCTGGCGTCTCGGCTGGCTGGCCGCACCTGCATGGGCCATGGAAGGACTGGAACGGCTGGCGCAGAACCTGTTTCTTGCTGCGCCCACCCCGGCGCAGCATGCGGCGCTGGCGGCCTTTTCGCCCGCCACGCTTGTCGAGCTCGAAGCCCGCAAGGCCGAACTGAGAAAACGGCGCGACTATCTGTTGCCCGCGCTGCGCGAGCTCGGCTTTCTCATTCCCGTGCAACCGCAAGGTGCGTTTTATCTTTATGCCGATTGCCAGACCCATACCGACGACAGTTTCCGCTTTGCCCGGACCCTGCTCGAAGAAGTTGGCATCGCAGTCACGCCCGGCCTTGATTTTGGCCAATATCAGCCGCAACGCTATCTGCGTGTGGCCTATACCCAGCCATTGTCGCGTCTGATCGAAGCAGTATCCAGGCTAAGTGCGTTTCTCAAACGCTAACCCGATACATCGCCAAAATAATAATGGCGAAAAAAAACCGGCCCGAAGGCCGGTTTTTTCGTTCCTTGACCCGAAATTACTGGGCGGGAGCGGGAGCGGGAGCAGCAGCGTCTGCAGCGGCGCCAGCGGCGGTTGCAGCTTCGCCAGCTGTGACTGCAGCTTCGCCAGCAACTTCAGCGGCAGGAGCAGCAGCTTCTTCTTTTTGACCGCAAGCGGTCATGGAAACAGCCAGCAGAGCAGCCAGGAGAACGGAATATTTCATTTGATTTCCCTTTACGTACAAATATAAAAACCCACACCAGAGATCGGTCCGGGACTTGTGATCCAGCCGACGCGCGGAATTCTAACAAATCGGCAAAAGAAAACCACAATCTATTGAATTTCTTCTATTGCGCGAAGATTGCGTCGCTTATTTGCAACAAAGTCAGCCTATACGGCCTGAACATTGACTATCTCAGCCGCCCCCGTCCCCTCACCCGAAATGGAACAGCCAACGCCAGTTCATCGGGACTGCGGTTCGATCAGCTCGCCCGGCTGGGTGCCAGGTCGCAACTTGCCCTGGTAGATGAACCCGGCGCCAAAGCGTCGGCGACCATCCGGCGCGGTGATGGGCTCATTTTCACTCCATATCCAGACATGACCATCCCGGGTATCGAGGATGAACGCCCGCCCGCCGCCCTTGCTGCCTTCCCCGCCCGCGAGCGGCAAGGCCTGATATCGGCCCTCATCCGCATACGCACCCGCCGATACCGCCAGCAGCCCCACCAGCATCCATCCTGTTTTCATCGCGCATCCTTTCATCGAAAAAGCGCAGCTACAGCGGCTGCATCCAGCACATATTCATGGTTGCATATTTCGTCATGCACCCGGATTTCGCCCTGCTCGGCGAGAATGGCTGCGCATTCCGCCTGCCCCACGCTGTGCAGCATGGAATGGATTTTGGCCGGGTCATAAGGGCAGTGGTAGCTGACGAGGCGCGGATCGTACACACGCACGTCTTCTTCCGGGAACAGACGTTCGATCAGCTTGATTGAACCCAGTTCCAGCAATTCTTCTGCCCGCACGGTGTCGGCAAGTATCTGTACCCGGTTCCATCCGTCGGCGTCGCGCGCGTGGGCGTCCGGAAGCGCCTGCAGGAACAGTCCGGCAGCGGTTTGATGGTTGGCCGCCAGCCACAGGCGGGTGGGCGATTGTTCGGACTGCGCGAGGTAATGCTCGAATACGGCCGCGAGGGTATCGCCCTGCAAGGGTACGTGGCTCTGGTAAGGCTGGCGCATGTCGGCGGTGTCCAAGGTCAAGGTCAGCGCGCCGCCACCCAGCAGGGCCGGTAAATTGCCGGCGGGCAACGCCGGCGTACTGCGCGCCATGCCGCGCAGGCGCAGCTGTTCGTCGCAGTCCATCACCAGCAGCGAGACTTCACCATCGCCGCGCAACTGAAAGGTGATCCGACCCGGCTGCTTGAGATTGGCGGTAATCAGCGTGGTCACCGCCGCCAGTTGGCCCAGGAGTTCGAGCGCAGGTTCGGGATAATCGCGTCCCGCCGTCATGTCCTGCCAGGCGGAACCCAGTTGCACCCAGGCGCCGCGAATGTCGAGTTGCTCGAACAGAAAACCGCGCACCCGGTTCGGCTGAGTATGGCTCAATTGAGTTGCACCCGTTCGCCCCAGGGCACCGCTCCTTTGCCCTTGACCAGCCAAATCACCGGGTAATTCGGCGGCCCCTTGGGGAAATCGCCTTCGGCATCGGTGAAATACACCAGCATGTTGGGGCTGCGGTTTTCGTGTTCGACCCAGTCGAACACCGGACGGAAATCGGTGCCGCCGCCGCCTTCCATATCGGCCGGCAATTGCATGGTATCCCAGGGTTCGTATTCCCACGGTGCGTTTTCAGCGACGTGATTGTCGCAGGCCAGGAGCGTGACCTTGGCACGCACCTGGCCTTTGAGCGCATCGAGCTCGGTGACAAATTCACGCAATTCGTCGTCACTGATCGAGCCGCTGGTGTCGATGGCGGCGATCACTTCCAGCCCTTCGCTCGACAGGCGTGGCAACAACGCGTCGCCTTCCCGTCTTGATGGCCGCCGCCAGGAATAATCGTCGCGCTGGTTCACCGCAAAGAAGCGCGCCAGCAGTGCACGCCATGGCAGGCTGGGCGCGAGCAGGCCATCGACCCAGCGCATCATCGACTGCGACAG
>JBGSZD010000036.1:0-6838 GCA_041750575.1 Thiobacillus sp.
CTCGGCCGGGGTCAGCAGTCCGGCGCGTGCAATGCCATTCCAGCCGCCTGCCATGCCGCAGGCCTGGGCCAGCCAGTGGATCGTATGCAGGTCGCGCAGGCCGCCCGGGCTGTCCTTGAGATTGGGTTCGAGCTTGTAGGCGCTGTCGTCGAAGCGGGCGTGGCGTGCCTGCTGCTCGGCGAGTTTGCCGTCGAAGAAACGCTGGGCATCGAAGCGGGCCTGAAAGCGGCGCTGGAATTCCACGAACAGCGGCAGGCGGCCCCACAGGAAACGCGCTTCCAGCAGATTGGTTTCCACCGTGATGTCCTGATCGGCTTCCACCATGCAGGCATCCACCGTGCGCACGCTGTGGCCGATTTCCAGCCCGACATCCCAGCAGGCCTGAACCCAGGTTTCCAGCGTGGTTTGTTGTTCCGTAGTCGGTTCGTCCGGCAGCAGCAGCAGCAGGTCGACGTCGGAGCCGGGGAAGAGTTCGCCGCGGCCGTAACCGCCGACAGCGGCGAGACAGAAACAGTCAGGCAGGGCGAGACGGGTGCTGATTTCGGACAGCACGCCGTCGACCAGGGCGGCGTGGCGCGCCAGATAATGCGTGGCCGCGGGTTTGTCGAGATAGGCCGACGCCAGCGCCGCGCGCCCGGATTTGAGCCGTTCGCGCAGATCGGCCAAGGGGGACGCGTTCACGCAGCGTGGCGGACGCGATCGGGTATGGCCGGGCTGTCTGCCGACACAGTCAGCACTTCGTAGCCGCTGTCGGTTACCAGCACGGTGTGCTCCCACTGCGCCGACAGGCTGCGATCCTTGGTGACGATGGTCCAGCCGTCGGGCATCTGGCGGATGTCGCGCTTGCCGGCGTTGATCATCGGCTCGATGGTGAAAGTCATGCCCGGCTCCAGCACTAGGCCGGTGCCGGGTTTGCCGTAGTGCAGCACCTGCGGATCCTCGTGGAAATTCTTGCCGATGCCGTGACCGCAGAACTCGCGCACCACGCTATAGCCGTGGTTTTCGGCGAAATGCTGGATCGCATGGCCGATGTCGCCCAGTCGCGCGCCCGGCTTGACGCGGGCGATGCCAACCCACATCGCCTCGTAGGTAATCTGCATCAGCCGCTTCGCCTGGACCGACGCCTCGCCGACCGCGAACATGCGGCTGGTGTCGCCGTGCCAGCCATCCTTGATGACGGTAATGTCGAGGTTCACGATGTCGCCGTTCTTCAACACCTTGTCGCCCGGCACGCCGTGGCACACCTGATTGTTGACCGAGGTGCAGATCGACTTGGGGTAGGGCATGTGGCCGGACGGCGCGTAATTCAGCGGTGCCGGAATCGTGCCCTGTACGTTCACCATGTAGTCGTGGCACAACCGGTCGAGTTCGCCGGTGGTGACGCCGGGTTTGACGAAGGGCGTGATGTAATCGAGCACTTCCGAACCGAGACGGCCGGCCACGCGCATGCCCTCGATTTCCGCGCCGGATTTGATGGTGACTGTCATGTAACGGTTCAATAGGGCGTAAACCCGCATTCTAGCGCGCTCGCCGGGCCCCGTAACAACCATGGATGGAACAGGGCCAATCGACAGCTTCGGGAATTCAATGGGACGGCCGTGCCCGCGGAGAGCCTGCCAACTTGAAATAAAGGCCTGATCGAATTAGAATCATCGGCTGTCCGAAATGGTTCGGACAAATACGCACACCTGTCATTAAAGGGTGGCGGCGCGTTCAGATTGAAACAACGTGCGGCTGCTGACGGGTGGAGGCTCAACCCTTTAGGAGATTTTCATGTCTGTCACCATGCGTCAAATGCTGGAGGCCGGTGTCCACTTCGGTCACCAGACCCGCTTCTGGAACCCCAAGATGGCCCCGTTCATTTTCGGTCATCGCAACAAGATTCATATCGTCAACCTGGAGAAGTCGCTGCCGCTGTTCCAGGACGCGCAGAAATTCGTTCGTCAGCTGTCCGCCAACAAGGGCAACGTGCTGTTCGTCGGCACCAAGCGTGCCGCGCGCGAGATCGTGCGTGAAGAGGCCGAGCGTGCGGGTATGCCCTATGTGGACACGCGTTGGCTGGGCGGCATGCTGACCAACTTCAAGACGGTCAAGCAGTCGATCAAGCGCCTGAACGATCTGGAAGTCTCGCTGGCCGAGCCGGGCCGTCTGTCGAAAAAAGAAATCCTCACCGTTCAGCGCGAAGTCGACAAGCTGAACCGCAGCCTGGGCGGCATCCGTGAAATGGGCGGCCTGCCCGATGCGCTGTTCATCATCGACGTCGGCTACCAGAAGGGCGCCGTGGTCGAGGCCAAGAAACTGGGCATCCCGGTGATCGGCGTGGTCGACACCAACAACAGCCCGGAAGGCGTGGATTACATCATCCCCGGCAACGATGACTCGGCGCGCGCGATTCGCCTGTACGCACGCGGCATGGCTGACGCAGCGCTGGAAGGCCGCGCCCAGGTCATCAGCGAGATCGTCGGCGGCGAAGAATTCGTCGAGATGGAAGAAGAGGGCGGCACCGCTGCTGAATAAGCGCGACGCATCGTCAACTCGCCGGGGTATCCCGGCGACGCATTCGAGGAGGGGCGTGTGCCCCTCTTTCCATATTGAATTGTTTGAAACTGGTTGTACTGAACTGGATAGGGAGCACGAAATGGCTGAAATCACTGCAAGCATGGTCAAGGAACTGCGCGAAAAAACCGACGCACCGATGATGGATTGCAAAAAAGCGTTGTCGGAAGCCGGCGGCGACATGCAGAAGGCGGAAGAAATCCTGCGCGTGCGCTTCGGCAACAAGGCCGCCAAGAGCGCGGGCCGCGTGGCCGCCGAAGGCGTGGTGACCATCGCGATTGCCGCCGACGGCAAATCGGCTGCCATGGTGGAAGTCAACTGCGAAACCGACTTCGTGGCGAAGAACGACGATTTCCTGGCGCTGTCCAACGCGCTCGCCGAAATGGTGCTGGCCGACAACCCGGCCGATGTCGCTGCGTTATCCGCATTGCCCTATCGCGGCACCACGGTCGAGGCTTTCCGCACCGAACTGGTTGGCAAGATCGGCGAAAACATGTCGGTGCGCCGCTTCATGCGACTCGACGGAAAGGGCAAATTCGCCAACTACATCCACGGCGGCAAGATCGGCGTGCTGGTCGACGTCACCGGCGATGAAGCCCTTGCGCGCGACATCGCCATGCACATCGCTGCGTCCAAGCCGAAGTCGCTGGATGCTACCGGCGTATCGCAGGATCTGATCGATACCGAGCGCCGTGTTGCGATCGAAAAAGCCAAGGAAGCCGGCAAGCCGGAAGCCATGCTGGAGAAGATTGCCGAGGGCACGGTGCAGAAATTCCTCAAGGAAGTCACCCTGCTGTCGCAGCCCTTCGTCAAGGACGACAAGCAGACCGTCGAGCAGGTGCTCAAATCGAAGAATTCGCAGTGCCACGGCTTTGTGATGTACGTGGTGGGCGAGGGCATCGAGAAGAAAGTGAATGACTTTGCTGCCGAAGTGGCGGCCGCCGCTCAGGTCTGAGGTTCAGATGGCCGCAGTGCGCCGCATTCTGCTGAAGCTGTCTGGCGAAGCCCTGATGGGGCCGGACAACTTTGGCTATCACGCCGAGACCATGGCCGGCTTTGTCGGCCAGATTCGCGAGGTGGCGGCGCTCGGCGTGCAGGTCGGCATCGTGGTCGGCGGCGGCAATCTGTTTCGCGGCGCCACTGGCGCCCTGTCCGGAATGAACCGCGCTACCGCCGATTCGATGGGCATGCTGGCCACGGTGATGAATGCGCTGGCGCTGAAGGATGCGCTGCAGTTGGCGGGTGTCGATGCGCGTGTTCAGACCGCGGTTCACATTGCCCACGTCGGCGAGGATTTCGAACGGGATACTGCGGTGCGCGATCTCGAAGCCGGGCGCGTGGTGATTTTCGGTGGTGGCACGGGCAATCCATTCTTCACCACCGATACCGCAGCGGCGCTGCGCGCGGCCGAGATTGGCGCCGACCTTTTGCTGAAGGCGACCAAGGTCGACGGCGTCTACACCGCCGATCCCAAGAAGGATGCGAATGCCCGTCGCTACGAGACCTTGAGTTTCGACGAGGCGATCGCCAACAATCTGGGTGTGCTCGATACCGCTGCCTTTGCCTTGTGCCGCGAACAGAAACTGAGCCTGGTCGTGTTCAACGTCTTTAAAGCCGGCGCGCTGAAACGCGTGGTCATGGGCGAAGACGAAGGCACGCGGGTGACTTTATAAGGAGTTGACATGGCTGAAACCAGCATCGCCGAAATCAAGCAATCCGCCGAACAGAAAATGGGCAAGTCGCTCGAAGCGCTGAAGAACGATCTTTCCAAGGTACGCACCGGTCGCGCCCACACCGGCATCCTCGATCACGTCATGGTCGATTACTACGGCAACCCCACGCCGGTGCCGCAGGTGGCCAACGTCTCGCTGGTCGATTCGCGCACGCTGGGCGTGCAGCCATACGAGAAGAACATGGTCGGCAAGATCGAGAAAGCGATTCGCGATGGCGATCTGGGACTGAATCCGGCGACGCACGGCGACATCATCCGCGTACCGATGCCGTCGCTGACCGAGGAACGCCGCAAGGATCTGATCAAGGTCGTGCGCGGCGAGGCGGAAACTGCCCGCGTGGCGATGCGCAACATCCGCCGTGACGCCAATGGCGCGCTCAAGGACATGGTCAAGGCCAAGACCGCGACCGAAGACGAAGAGCGCCGCACTCAGGACGAGGTGCAGAAGCTGACCGACAAGTACATCGGCGAGATCGACAAGATGCTGGCCGACAAAGAGAAAGATCTGCTCGCGGTTTGAGCAGATTGGCGAGCCTATTCCGCGTGGCTACCCGCACGAAGCAAGCGATTCCGGAATCCGCAAATGTGCCGCGGCACATTGCCGTCATCATGGACGGCAACGGGCGCTGGGCCAAACGCCGGTTGATGCCGCGCGTCGCTGGGCATCGCAAGGGCGTCGAAGCCTTGCGTGGCGTGATTCGTGCCTGTGCCGAACGCGGCGTGTCGCATCTCACCGTATTCGCCTTCAGTTCGGAAAACTGGCGGCGTCCGCAGGAAGAAGTCACGCTGTTGATGGAGTTGTTCATGCGCGCGCTCGAGAATGAAGTCGCGCGGCTGCACGAAAACGAAATTCGCTTTCGCGTCATTGGCGACCTCTCGGGTTTTTCCGAACGCATTCAGACCCTGATTCGCGACGCCGAGGCGCTGACGCGCAACAATGCGCGTCTTGTCTTCACTGTGGCCGCCAACTACGGCGGACGCTGGGACATCGTGCAAGCGGTGAAGCGGCTGATGGCGGCGGGTGCCACGGCCGAGGACATCGACGAAGCCGCGCTGGCAGGGCAACTCAGTGTGGCCGATCTGCCCGAGCCCGACCTTTTCATCCGTACCGGTGGCGAGCAGCGCATCAGCAATTTCCTGCTGTGGCAGCTGGCCTACACCGAATTGTATTTCACCGATGCGCTGTGGCCCGACTTCGACGCAAAGGCGCTGGATGACGCGATCGCTTCCTACCGCAACCGCGAACGCCGCTTTGGCCGCACCAGCGAGCAGGTGCGGTCCACGTCGTGACAGCATTCCAGGTTTCGCATCCATGACGCCGACACAACGCCGTGTACTCACGGCGCTGCTGTTGCTGGCGGTGTTTCTGCCGGCCGTGCTATGGGCGCCGGCGTGGTTGTGGGCGATTCTGATGGCCGGGGTGATCGGCATGGCCGCCTTCGAATGGGCGCGCCTGAGTCATTTCCCCTTGTTCTCTGCCCGTGCGTACGCGATGCTGCTGGCGCTCTGTGCGTGGACGCTGCCGCATCTGCGGGCCGCGGACTGGCCGGATTTCCGGACAGGACTGATCATGGCTTCAGTCGCGTTCTGGTTGATTCTTGCGCCGTTGTGGCTATTGGGGCGCTGGCATGCGGCGCAGCCGTTCGTGCGTGCCGTCGTCGGCGGCGTCGTGCTGTTGCCGACCTGGGTAGCGCTGCTGTATCTGCATGCTCGCGGGCCGTCCGTGCTGCTCGGCGTGATGGCCATCGTCTGGATTGCCGATACCGCCGCCTATTTCGCTGGACGCCATTTCGGACGCCACAAGCTTGCGCCCACCATCAGCCCCGGCAAGACCTGGGAAGGCGTCGCGGGGGCGCTCGCCGCGCTGGCCGTCTATGCGGGCGTTTTGAGCTGGCGGGCCGGAATGCCGCTGCTTTCGTTGTTGCTCGTGGTGTCAGGGCTGCTGTATCTATCTGTGCTGGGCGATTTGTTCGAATCCTGGATCAAGCGGCTCTCCGGCATGAAAGACAGCGGCGACATCCTGCCCGGTCATGGCGGCGTACTTGACCGTATCGACGGCCTGACCGCCACTCTGCCGGTTGCTGCAGGCATCCTGATGTGGCTGGAGCGTAGCACTTGAAACCCCGTATCCTCACCGTTCTGGGTGCCACCGGCACCATTGGCGTCAACACCCTCGATGTGGTGGCGCGCCATCCAGGCCGTTTCGAAATCTTCGCCCTTACCGGCGCGACCCAGGTCGAGCGCATGCTTGAACAATGCCGCACGCATCGCCCGCGTTACGCGGTGATGAGCGAGCCGGCGGCAGCCGTTGCCCTGCGTGCCCGGGTTGCCGCGGAAGGTCTCAAGGTCGAAGTACTTGAAGGCACGGACGCCCTGACTGCAGTGGCGACCGCACCCGAAATCGACACCCTGATGGCGGCGATCGTCGGCGCGGCGGGCTTGCCCGCGACCTTCGCGGCGGCACAGGCTGGCAAGCGGATTCTGCTCGCCAACAAGGAAACCCTGGTGGTGTCCGGCCAACTGTTCATGGACGCCGTCGCGGCCAGCGGC
>JBGSZD010000037.1:0-2282 GCA_041750575.1 Thiobacillus sp.
GCGACGGAAGACTGGACCCAGCCGGGACAAGCTACCTATCGCAACACTTTGGAAGGCGGGTTGCATCTGGTAAGTGTGGTTGACACGACCCCGCCAAGCGAAGCCGGGACGCCATGGAATTCGGACTACAGCTTTGAGTCCCCGCCTCCGGCATTTGCCGGACCTGGGCAGGCCTGGGACATAGGCTATGATCTGATCTCGGCGGCAGGCAATTTTCAGGGCCGCTATATCGGCAAGGTCGGGGCGGAAACGACCCTGCAGATCGGGGCCTGCGCCTATGCGGCCTTTCAGGTGACGATCATGCTGATCGAGCCTGCGGCGACCAATCTGGTGAAGGTGGATTATGTGCCCAGCCTTGGGTTCAGCATCCTGCGCGGCTTTGGCGTGTCGCTCAAAACGGCAGCGTGAGTTCAGGCGCGGCCTGGTGAATCACGCGGCGGAAGTCGGCCTGGATTTTTTCCAGCGCTTCGGTGTTGTCGGCCTCGAAGCGCAGCACGATCACCGGCGTGGTGTTGGACGGCCGCGCGAGGCCGAAGCCGTCGGCGTATTCCACGCGCAGACCGTCGAGTGTGATGACCTCCTTCGCGTCGGGGAAGGTGGCGGATTTCTGCAGCCTGTCCATCAGCGCGTAATGCTCGCCTTCGGCCATCTTGATGTTGAGCTCGGGCGTGTTCACCGTATCCGGCAGGCCGTGCAGCGTGGCGTTGAGGTCGACCTGTTTCGACAGATATTCGAGCAGGCGCGCACCGGCGTACAGGCCGTCGTCGAAACCGAACCAGCGTTCCTTGAAGAATACGTGGCCGGACATCTCGCCGGCCAGCAGCGCGCCGGTTTCCTTCATCTTCGCCTTAATGAAGCTGTGGCCGGTTTTCCACAACAGCGGACGGCCACCGCGTTCGCGGATCCAGCCAAATAAATTGCGCGTCGATTTCACGTCGAAAATGATTTCGGCGCCGGGGTTGCGGCTGAGCACGTCGTCGGCGAACAGCATCAGCTGGCGGTCGGGGAAGACGATGGTGCCGTCCTTCATCACCACGCCCAGGCGGTCGCCGTCGCCATCGAAAGCCAGGCCGATTTCTGCGTCGCTGGTTTTCAGCGCGGCGATCAGGTCCTGCAGGTTTTTCGGCTGAGAGGGATCGGGATGGTGGTTGGGGAAGTTGCCGTCGACTTCGCAGAACAGTTCTTCCACCTGGCAGCCCATGTCGCGATAGAGCTTGGGGGCGAACGCGCCGGGCACGCCGTTGCCGCAGTCGATGATGATTTTCATCGGGCGCGCGAGCTTCACATCGGAGACGATGCGCGTGAGATATTCGCCGGCGATGTCGTATTCCCGATAGCCGCCGTTGCCGTGAACCAGGTCATTGTTGACCAGCCGCTCGCGCAGTTTCTGGATGGTGTCGCCGGACAGCGTTTCGCCGCCCAACACCATCTTCAGGCCGTTGTAGTCGGGCGGGTTGTGGCTACCGGTGACCATCACCGCGCTGTCCGTCTTCAGCTGGTAGGCAGCGAAGTAGGTCATCGGCGTGGCAACCATGCCGAGATCGACAACGCCGATGCCGGCCTTGCGGATGCCGCGCGCCAGTGCGGCGGCCATGTCGGGGCCGGAGAGTCGCCCGTCGCGGCCGATGCAGATTTCGGTCTGGCCGCGCGCGACCGCTTCCGAACCGATGGCGTGGCCGATGGCCTCGACGATTTCAGCGGTGAAGGTTTTGCCGACGATGCCGCGAATGTCGTAGGCCTTGAAGATTTCCTTGGGGTATTCCACAACGCACTCCCTGTATGGCGATGCGTCGATTCTACCTGCGCTGCGTGTCGAAGTGCTGTATCAGCCGCTGTGGCAGCCAGTCGATGTTGCCGGGAAAAGGACCAGAAGGGAACGCGACGTGACCGCCGGTTTCCGGCTGTTCGAGGGTGACGGCGGGGGAGACGTCGGTCGGTTCGGGCAGGGCCGAGGCGGGCAGGAAGGGATCGTTTTTCGCGTTGATGACCAGAGTGGGTACGCTGACCGATTTAAGCACGGGTTTGGACGAGGCCCGCAGCCAGTAGTCGTCTGCATCGCGATAGCCGTGCAGCCGTGCAGTGACCAGCGTATCGAATTCGCGGAAGGTGGTGGATTCCCGTATGGCGTCGGCGTCGAGCAGGCCGGGAAATTTATCGGCCTTGCGAAGCGCCTTGGTTTTAAGCGTACTGAGGAAACGCGCGGTGTAAACATTGCGATTGAAGCCGCTGTCGAGCGCGTTGCCAGCGGCGGTCAAGTCCAGCGGCGCCGAGACGGCGGCTGC
>JBGSZD010000038.1:0-3854 GCA_041750575.1 Thiobacillus sp.
GCGCCGTGGTTGACGGCTTCGATGCCGATGTCGGCGTCGCGCGCAGGCGCGAGCAGTTCGAGTTGATGGGGTTCCACAGGGCGGCGTCCGGACAGCTAAAGCGGCATTTTACCGGAGACCACCCCGACCGGCTTATTGCGCCGGTGGCTGCTTGACCGCTTCGATCGCCAGGGTCAGCGTAACCTCGTCGCTGACGAAGGGGGCATTCTTGCCCATATTGAAATCCGAGCGCTTGAGCTTGGCGGTCGCATTGGCGCCACAGGCCTGGGCCCTGAGCATGGGATGCAGCATGCATTTGAAGTGCGTGATGGCGAGCGTCACCGGCCGAGTCACACCCTTGATCGTGAGATCGCCCGTCAGCCCCACCGGCTGGCCGTCCTTGAATTCCATATTGCTGGATTTAAAGCTAATCGTCGGGTACTTGGCCGTGTCGAAGAAATCAGCGCCCTGGATGTGCTCGTTGAACAGCGCATGGCCGGTGTTCACCGACGTCGCATCGATGGTCACGTCAGCCGAACCTGAATTGGCTGCGCGGTCGATCATCACCTTGCCGCTGGTCTTGTCGAACTTGTGGGTCTGATAGGAAAAGCCTAGGTGGCTGTAGGTGAATTGCGGGTAGGTATGGCTGTTGTCGATGACGTAGGTTTCGGGCGCGGCCTGCGCAGTAGCGGCAAACACAACAAGTGCAGCCAGGGTGGCGAGACGTTTCATGTGAAGCTCCTTTGAGGTGAACGAACAGCGGGTTATTTGCCGGTGGCGGCAATGTGGAATGTGACCTGGACTTCGTTGGCGACGGTGGCAACATCGGCCCACATGCCTTCGCCGATGCCAAAGTCCAGACGTTTGAGCACGAACGCGCCGTCGAACTGGGCGGCGGTTTTGCCAGGCTTGAACGTCACCGGCACAACCATCTCGCGGGTTTTGCCTTTGAGCGTGAGGGTGCCGCGCATCTCGTAGCGGTTGTTGCCCAGCGCACGAATCTGGCTGGAGACGAAAGTGGCCTTGGGAAACGCGCTGCGGTTGAACCACAGCTTGCCGGCGGACTCCTCGTCGGCCTCGGGCGAGCCGGCGTCGATGCTGGCGAGATCGATCTCGAGCTTCGCGCTGGCGGTTTCGGGCCTGGCCGGATCGAATGCCATTTGCGTAATGAAGCGTTTGAACCCGCCTTTCACCCCAACGCCCATCTGGCGGAATTCGAAACCAATCGCGCTCTGTTTCGGCAACACCGTTCTGTATTCGACCGCTTGTGCGGCGGGCGCTGCCAATAACATCAGCAGGATCAAGGGTAGTTTTAAGGTGATCATATCCGGTCCTTTCCACCCAATCCCATGCGTTGCAGGAAAGGCTGGCGTTCGATGAAATGATGTTTGAGTGCTGCGGCAACATGCAGGATGACCAGTCCCAGCAGCGTGAAGTTCAACGCCTCATGCACCTCCTCGAGTACCTCGCCGAGTTCGCGGCTCTTGCCAACCAGATCGGGCAGCGGCAGTACGCCAAACCACACCGTCTGAAAGCCCTTCGCCGAACTCATCAGCCAACCTGACAGCGGGATCGCGATCATCAGAATGTAAAGCAGCCCATGAACCGCGTGGCTCGCGCCGCGCTGCCAGGCAGCGATGCCCGGCGGCAAGGGGGGCGGCCTGTGCGTGGCACGCCACGCGACGCGCAATCCCACCAGCATCAGCACCGTGATGCCGATCCATTTGTGGTAGCTGTAGAGCCTGAGCTTGTCGGGCGACAGCGGCAACTCGTGCATGTATATGCCGAGCGGAAACGTCACGAAGATCAGCAACGCCACCAGCCAGTGCAGCACAACCGCCGGGTGCGAATAGCGTACAGAGGGCATCATGCGGTCTCCTTTTCCAGCAGGCGTTGCAGCGAGCGCAAGGCGGCTTGCCAGCGTTTGTGGTCGGCCACGCTCGCGTCGGCGAAGTGCTCGGCCATATGTGCCATGTGGGCGGGAAATACTCTGGCGAACAGGGCTTCGCCCGCTTTCGTCAGCCGCACGATCTGGCAGCGGCGGTCGCTATCGTGTGCCGCGCGTTCCACCCAGCCGCGATCAACCAGGCGGTCGACCACGCCGGTCAGCGTGCCCTTGGTAATCAGCGTTTTTTCGCCCAGTTCGGTGGCGGTCATGCCCGACGTGTTGCCGAGCGTGGCAACGATATCGAACTGCGACGGCGTCAACCCCAGTGCACGGATGTGCGTAGCGGAATACGCTTCGAAAGCCTGGTAGCACTGCACCAGGGCTTGTACGGTCGGCAGAAACTCAGCGGGTTGGCTCATCGCATGCACAATTGGTTCTAACACGAAGCAATTTAGTTCGTGTTAGAACCAAAGTCAAGCCATGCCGAAACCGGGTTGGCTATTGATCCGGCGGAACGACCCACCGCGCCGCCGCCGAATCGTCGCTGGCACGCGCGTCGACCCAACGCTCGCCGGTCGGGGTTTCTTCCTTCTTCCAGAAAGGCGCGCGGGTTTTCAGATAATCCATGATGAATTCGCAAGCGGCGAAAGCTTCGCCGCGATGGCTGCCAGCCACCGCCACCAGCACGATGGGGTCGCCCGGCAGCAGTCGGCCGACGCGATGGATCACCGTCACGTCGAGCAGGGCCCAGCGCGATCCGGCCTCTTCAACGAGCGCGGTCAGGGCTTTTTCCGTCATGCCGGGGTAATGTTCCAGCGTCATCGCCCGCACGCCGCTGCCTTCGTTCATATCGCGCGCCAGGCCGACGAAGCTGGCGATGGCGCCAATGTCGGTACGGCCCCGGCGCATCGCGTCGACTTCGGTGCCAAGATCAAAGGCTTCGGGCTGCACCACGATTTTCATTGAACCCGCCTTCATCGCGTCAGCCTCCCGTCACCGGCGGAAAAATCGCGACTTCGGCGTTGTCCGGCAACGATGCATCGAGCGCGACGACGTCCTGGTTGACGGCCACGCGAAACGCCCGGCCCGCTGCCAACTCTTCCGCCCACACGCCGCCGCGCGCCTGCAGTTGCGCGACCAGATCGGCGGCGGTGGTGCCATTCAATTCGACCTCTTCTTCGGCCAGCCCAAAACGCTCGCGCAGGCGGGCGAAGTACAGCACGCGCAACTTCATGACAGCAACTCCGAGAAAGGAATAAAGCGCACCCAGTCGCCCGGCTGCACGGTCTGGCCAGCTTCAAGATCGACCAGACCGTCGGCCCAGGCGCACGAAGTCAGCACGCCCGAACTTTGATTGGGATAGAGTGACGCGCTGCCATCGCTTTGAATCTGCGCGCGCAGAAACTCGCGCCGCGCACCGGGCTTGCCCCAGGCAAAACCGGCTTTGACCGGAAACGCGCGATACAGCCCCTCTCTGGCGCCCATGCGCTTCAGCAGAAATGGCCGCACGAACAGACAGAAGGTAACGAAGGCCGACACCGGATTGCCCGGCAGTCCGATGAAATCGGCTTCGTCCACGCGGCCGTAGACGACTGGCTTGCCCGGCTTCATGGCCACTTTCCACATCTCGACGCGGCCGAGCTTGTCGACCGCCGCCTTCACGTAATCGGCCTCGCCCACCGACACCCCGCCACTGGTGATGACGACATCGGCGATGCTGGCAGCGCCTTCCAGTGCAGTTTCGGTCGCCTCCAGCGTGTCGGGCACGATGCCGAAATCGATCAGTTCGCAGCCGAGGCCGTTCAGCAGTCCGGTCAGCGTATAGCGGTTGGAGTTGTATATCTGGCCGGGCTGGAGTGTCTGTCCGGGGGAAACCAGCTCGTCGCCGGTGAAGAAACACGCCACTTTCAGCCGCTGGAGCACCGGCAGCTCGGCCAGCCCGACCGAGGCGGCGAGCCCCATTTCGGCCGCGCCGATGCGGGTGCCG
>JBGSZD010000039.1:0-12505 GCA_041750575.1 Thiobacillus sp.
GCCGCCGATGCCTTTGCTGCCGTCGCGATTGGGGCAGGTAAAGCCAGCGTCGAGCGCGATCTTGTGCACCCGCTCGCCATGCCGCTCCTGCATGGCGCGGCCGAAGGTGTGGATGCGGTCGCTGAGAACGCTCACGCCGCCTCGTTCACCGACTCGGTGAACGCCTGTTCGCGCTTCACGCCGGTGAGCAGGTAGTCGATCAAATCCTGCACCGGGCGGATTTCGCTGCCGAACGGCAAGGATTCCGAGCCGCGAAAGAACAGGCCCTTGTTGACGTCGCCCTTGAGCGCGGCAACCAGCTGCGAATCGATGCAGAACTGGCCGGCCGTTTTGTTGCCGTCGCGCAGGCCGCATTGCGTCAGGCAGTGCAAGCCGATGGCGCAGCGGCTGGGGTCGGCCTTGGCCACCGATTGCAGCCGGGTTTCGCGCTTGAGATAGTTGGCAAGCCAGGGCGTGTTCACCGCGCGCGCGGGCAGCCCGGCGACGCTCATGAAGGTCACGATGTCCTCGGGTCTCGCTTCGGCCAGCACGCGCTTGAAGTTGGGATGAGCGTCGCCTTCCTCGGTGACGGCGAAGGGCGTGCCGAGTTGCACGGCGCTCGCGCCGAGCGCCAGCGCGGCCCGCATTTTTTCGTGGCTGTTGATGCCGCCGCCGACGATGACGGGAATCTGCGCGCGCGCGATGCCCATATCGTCGAATACCTTGAAAATGCCGGGCAGCACTTCGGTGAAATCGAATTTTGCGTTGGCCAGGTCGGCCGGATTGGGCGCGCCGAGGTGGCCGCCGGCATACAGCGGATGCTCGATCACGATGGCATCGGGCAGCCGTCCCTTTCTTGCCCATTTTTTGAGCACGATGGCGACGCCGCGCGCGTCCGACAGAATCGGGATCAGTGCGACGTCGGGATAGCCTTCGGTGAGTTCCGGTAGGTCGAGCGGCAGCCCCGCGCCCATCACAATGGCGTGCGCGCCCGACGCGCAGGCCTGGCGAACATTGGCCGGGTGTTCGTCGACCGCCTTCATCACATTCACCGCGATTAGGCCGCGGCCATCCGCGATTGCCAACGCGGCCCTGATTTCGCGATCGAGCGCGATCAAATTCAGGCGGTTGAGTTCGTCCCGGTCGCGGCAATGCTTTGCCTGCTCCGACAAGTCGGCGTGATGGTGCCGCAGATCGACGCTCGCAATCGTGCCCATCGCGCCGGCGCGCGCCACCGCGCCTGCCAAGCGCTTGGCCGACACGCCCACGCCCATGCCGCCCTGGACAATGGGCAGCAACGTATGGCCACGAATGGCAAATGAACCGGGCGTCGTCATGCCGATCTTTCAATCATCAGAAAAGGCGCATTATACCAACTTGAAGACCCGCTTATCTTTATATAGGCGTTCCGTCCGTTCGCATTTGCAGGCGCGCGGGGGAGCGTGATTGTTGACCCTTTAGGGTCTTACAATCACGGCCTACTCCTTGCGGGTGTTCACCCACCCCGCCTAAACGCCTACAATGCCGGGTCTTACTGGCTGGCCTTCACCTCCCTCACATCCAAATGTTCACCGGCATCATCCAATCCATCGGTCGCATCCACGAATTCGAAGCCCGCGGCGCCGACGCGCGTATGGTCATCCTCGGCGGCGGGCTAGACTTTTCCGACGTGGCGCTGGGCGACAGCATCGCGGTCAACGGCGTCTGCCTCACCACGGTGGCACTGACACCCGACAGTTTTACCGTCGACGTCTCGGCCGAAACCCTGCGCTGCACCGCAGGCTTCACGCCCGGCGCCGAGGTCAATCTGGAAAAGGCGCTACGCCTGGCCGACCGGCTTGGCGGCCATCTGGTTTCGGGTCATGTCGACGGTGTCGGCACCGTGCATCGCTTCGTGCCGGTGGGCGAATCGCATCAGCTGGAAATCGATGCGCCGCGCGAACTCGCACGCTACATCATCCGCAAGGGATCGATCACGGTGAACGGCGTGTCGCTGACGGTGAATGCGATAGACGGCGTGCGCTTTGCGCTGAACCTCATTCCGCATACGCTGGACATGACCATGCTCAAGCATCTGCAGGCGGGCAGCCGCGTCAATCTGGAAGTCGACATGATCGCGCGTTATGTCGAACGCATGATGCAATTTACCAATACAACGGACAAAGACTGATGAGCCTCGCCTCCACTCTGGAAATTATCGAAGAACTGAAAGCCGGCCGCATGGTCGTGCTGGTCGACGAGGAAGACCGCGAAAACGAGGGCGATCTGGTGATGGCTGCCGAATTCGCTACGCCCGACGCTATCAACTTCATGGCCAAGTACGGTCGCGGCCTGATCTGCCTGACGCTGACCGACGACCGCTGCCGCCAGCTCGGGCTGAAGCAGATGGTGAGCGACAACCAGACGCCGCACGGCACCGCATTCACCGTGTCGATCGAAGCGGCCGAAGGCGTGACCACCGGCATTTCGGCAGCCGACCGCGCGGTCACCATCCAGGCCGCGGTAAAGCGCGATGCCAAACCCACCGACATCATCCAGCCCGGCCACATTTTCCCGCTGCGCGCGCAGCCTGGCGGCGTGCTGGTGCGTGCGGGCCACACCGAAGCGGGCTGCGATCTGGCCGGTCTCGCTGGTCTGGAACCCGCCTCGGTGATCTGCGAAATCCTGAAAGACGACGGCACCATGGCACGCCTGCCGGACTTGGTTCCGTTCGCACAGGAACACGGCCTGAAAATCGGCGCCATCGCCGACCTCATCCATTACCGCAGCCAGACCGAGAGTCTGGTCGAACGTGCCGCCGACCGCCTGATCCAGACGGTGTACGGCGCGTTCCGCCTGATCGCCTATCGCGACACCAGCGCCCGCGAAACTCATCTGGCGCTGGTCAAGGGCGAAATCCACGCGGACAAGGAAACACTGGTGCGCGTGCATGAACCCTTGAGTGTGATGGACTTTCTCGACGTCACCGGCGGCGGCCATTCGTGGCCGATCATCGGTGCGATGGAACGTATCGCCGAATCGCAGTCCGGCGTGATCGTGTTGCTACATCGTCCGGAAACCGCGGACGCGCTGCTCGACCGTATTAATCCGGCCCCCGCCGCTTCACGCAAATACGACCTGCGCGACTACGGCATCGGCGCGCAAATCCTGCGCGACCTCGGCGTCGGCAAAATGAAACTGTTGGCCAGCCCACGCAAGATGCCCGCCATGGATGGCTTCGGGCTGGAAGTCACCGGCTATCTCGACAAGGCCTGAATCAGGTTAAAAAGGAATCCAATCATGGGAACGACCAGCGACATCTCCGAACTCGACCCCGTCTTTCAGGGCAAGGGACTCAAAATCGGCATCGTCATGAGCCGCTTCAACAAGGACATCTGCGAAGGCCTGCTGTCCTCATGCGAAATCGAACTGGCCAAACTCGGCGTTGATAAAAACGACGTGCTGCTGGTGGACGTGCCAGGTGCGCTGGAGCATCCGCTGGTTCTGCAAAAAATGGCGCAGTCGGGCAAGTACGATGCACTGATCGCCATCGGCGCGGTGGTGCGCGGCGACACCTACCATTTCGAAATCGTCTCGAACGAATCCTCGCGCGGCATTCTCGACGTGCAGCTGGAAACCGGCGTGCCGATTGCCAACGCCATTCTGACCGTCGATACGGAAGAACAAGCGCACGTGCGCATGGCCGAAAAAGGCCGCGATGCCGCCCGCGTGGCGATCGAGATGGCCAATCTGCTGAAGCGTCTCTGAGATGGCCGGTTCCCGCAAGAGCGCCCGCGAATTCACGCTGCAAGGCCTGTACGCATGGCTGGTCGGCGGCGCTGACGTCACGCTGATTGCCACCAACCTCAGGGAAGATGAGCAATTCAAGCGGGTGGATGAAGACTATTTCCGCACCCTGCTCTACGGCGTGCTGAAAGAGGAAGACATGTTGAGCTCGCGGATCACCCCTCTGCTCGACCGCCCGCTCGCCGAACTCTCGCCGGTCGAACGCGGCATCCTGCTCATCGGCACGTATGAGCTGCTGCACTGTCCCGACGTACCGTGGCGCGTCGCCATCAACGAAGGCGTTGAACTCGCCAAGAAATTCGGCGGCACCGACGGCCACAAATACATCAACGGCGTGCTCGACAAGCTGGCGCAGGACGTGCGTGCAGTGGAGATCGAGCATGCGAAGAAGAAAGGCGTGAGTGGTGAGCAGTAAGCAGTGAGCGGAAACCGCTCGCCGCTCACCCCTCGCCGCTCACCAACATGGAATTCAACCTCATCGCCAAACACTTCACCCGCGCCACACCCGGCGCGGTGCTGGGCGTGGGCGACGACTGCGCACTGCTGGCGCCGACGCCGGGCATGCAGTTGGCGGTGTCGTCCGACATGCTGCTCGAAGGCCGTCATTTCTCGCCGCAGGACAGTCCCGCAGGTATCGCCCACAAGTCGCTGGCTGTGAACCTGTCGGACCTCGCTGCGATGGGGGCGACGCCACGCTGGGCTACCTTGTCGATTGCGTTGCCGGAAGAGGACGACGCCTGGCTCACCGCGTTCGCACGCGGTTTCTTTCGCATGGCGGATCTGCACGGCATCGAGCTGGTCGGCGGCGACACTACGCGCGGCGCGCTGACGATCAGCATCACGGTGATGGGCGAAGTGCCGCCGGGACAGGCACTGCGTCGCGATGGCGCCCAACCCGGCGACGATGTCTGGGTATCCGGTGCAATCGGTTCGGCCGCGATGGCGCTGGCCTACCGGCAAGGACGTTTGTTCATGGAGCAGATCGATGCCGCCAAGGTGCTGCCCGCGCTCTACCTGCCGATACCGCGTGTCGAACTCGGCATCGCGCTGCGCGGCATTGCTCACAGCGCAATCGACATTTCGGATGGCCTGCTGGGCGACCTCGGGCACATTCTGGAACGTTCGCATGTTGGGGCCACACTCGAATTCGCCGCGCTGCCGACGCTGCCGATAGTGCAGGCCTATCTGCATGAAGCCGTCGCGCGCGACTGCGTGTTGGCGGGGGGCGACGATTACGAGCTCTGCTTCACCGCCTCCGGCGCCCAGCGCGACGCAGTCGAGGCCGCCGCGCAGTCCGCGGGCGTAACGGTGACGCGCATCGGCCGCATCACCGCTGAGGCGGGTCTCTCAGTCATCGACGCCAACGGCCAGTCGCTGAGCTTCGATAAAACCGGGTATGACCATTTTGCGACCTGATCTCAAATTCCTGCTTGCGCATCCGGCACGCATGATCGCGTTCGGCTTCGGTAGCGGGCTCGCGCCGAAGGCACCCGGTACGGTCGGCACCTTGCTTGGCCTGCCGCTGTTCTGGCTGATCGCCGCTGCCACACCGGACCTGCCCAAGCAGATCGCGCTCATCATCGCTGTCTTTCTGCTTGGTGTCTGGGCCTGCGGCCGCACCGGCCATGCGCTCGGCGTCGCCGATCACGGCGGCATGGTGTGGGATGAGATTGTCGCCTTTGCGCTGGTTTTGCTGTTTACGCCAGTCGGCTGGTTATGGATTGTGCTGGCGTTTGCACTCTTCCGCTTGTTCGATATTCTGAAACCCTGGCCGATCCGTCTTGCCGACGCACGGCTCAAGAACGGTTTCGGTGTGATGTTCGACGACCTGCTGGCAGCAGGCTATGCGATCGCTGTGATTAAAGGACTGCAATGGCTCGTGTAAGCGACGAAGAACTGCACCAGCTCGCCGCCGAACTCGGCGACAAACTGCGCGCACGCGACTGGATGCTCGCCACCGCCGAATCCTGCACCGGCGGCTGGGTCGGGCAATTACTCACTTCGCTGCCCGGCAGCTCGCACTGGTATGAACGCGGCTTCATCACGTATGCCAACGCTGCCAAGATCGAGATGCTCGGCGTGCCGGCCGAAACCATCGACGAACACGGCGCCGTCTCCGAACAAACCGCCGGTGCCATGGCCGCCGGCGCGTTGAAGCATAGTCACGCCCAGGCCTCGCTGGCGATTTCCGGCATCGCCGGCCCCGGTGGCGGCACCCCGCAAAAACCGGTCGGTTTGGTCTGTTACGGCTGGGCGCTGGCAGATGGCACAGTCATGTCGTCCACCTGCCGCCTCGACGGCAACCGCGAGGAGATTCGCTCGCGCGCGGTGGCAGCATCCCTGCGCGGGCTGATTGATCTGATGGGGTAGATACAAGATTCAAGACGCAAGATTCAAGAAAAGTGCGGCTAAGCCACGACCGCATTCTTGAATCTTGCACCTTGAATCTTGCGTCTAATTGAAAGCCCACGCCGCGAACGGCTCGATCTCGTCACGGTTCAGCAGCATCAACTGGTAGGCGTTCGGATTCATTGTGTGGTCCACAGACGTGTCAACACCCAGGCGCTGCAGCACATAGCCCAGCAAGGCACGCCGCACATTCACCTCGATGACTTCGCCACTTGCGCCGTAATCCAGCAGCAAGCTCTCGCGCTTGGCCGCGTCCAGACCCGCATGGGGCGCGAGATGCAGGCTGACCGTTTCCACCCAGTCATCGTCGTATGGCTCGCCGGATTCCGCAGGCGTCTCCAGGCATTCCGCCGCCACGATACGCGACAGGACGAAATCGCGGAAATCGCAGGTTTCCTCGTTGTAGGCGCGGACGTGCCAGCGAATGCCGGTATTGACCAGGGTATGCGGTTCGAGAATACGCATCGTCTGACTGTCGCGCTCCGATAGCGAGCGGTAACTGACGCTCAATTTGCGGCGTCCGTGGATGGCGCGGGTGATCTGCGCCAGGGTCTGCTGGCTGGGCAGGCGGGCCGGCAACGGCAACGACGCGGTCGCCAGGCCATACACCCGCTTCTCCCCATACGGCCCGTTCGCCACCGCCAGATTGGCCGCGATGATCGGCAGCACGACGGCCGGCGCAAGGTCGGCAAACACGGCGGCAAACCCCGAGCCCGGCACGAAGCCGAACACGCTGTGGTTATAGACGAGGTTGCCAGGGGCCAGGTCGCCGTAGAGCTTGAGGTCCTTGGTCGCGGCCGGGTCGGACAGGCCAAAGGCCCGGGCGACGTCGCTACGCGTCACAACCCCGGCATACCAAGCCATGATCTCAATGTACTGCAACCGCTGGCGCGTTGCCCATTTCACGTCCAGTCGCATTTTTTCTTTTGGAATCATATCGCTCGCTCCGCTCGAGCCTCGCTCTGATTTAGCCATGGCATAGAAAATTATAGGGCGACACCGGCCAATTACAATCAATAAACTGGTATTTATTATATAGGTGATATTTTATATTGACACTGATTAATATATCGCCTACATTGTCTCCATGCAGCCGCTACACCGACTGCCCATTCACGCAAACCACCTGATCAGGAGAGAGAAACCATGGCATCCCCCGCATTGGCAGAAGACAAATCGAAAGCGCTGGCCGCCGCACTGGGCCAGATCGAAAAGCAGTTCGGCAAGGGCTCGGTAATGCGCCTCGGCGATCACGACGTTTCGCGCGATATTCAGGCCGTCTCCACCGGCTCGCTGGGTCTGGACATTGCACTCGGCGTTGGCGGTCTGCCGCGCGGCCGCGTGGTGGAAATCTACGGCCCGGAATCGTCCGGCAAAACCACACTTACCCTGCAGGTCATCGCCGAAATGCAGAAAACCGGCGGCACCGCTGCCTTCATCGACGCCGAACACGCGCTCGATCCGTCCTACGCGCAAAAGCTCGGGGTCGACGTCGACAACCTGCTGGTCTCGCAGCCCGACACCGGCGAGCAGGCGCTGGAAATCGCCGACATGCTGGTGCGCTCCGGCAGCGTGGATGTGGTGGTGATCGACTCGGTCGCCGCGCTCACCCCCAAAGCTGAAATCGAAGGCGAAATGGGTGACTCGCACATGGGCCTGCAAGCCCGACTGATGAGTCAGGCGCTGCGCAAACTCACCGCCAACATCAAGCGCACCAACACGCTGGTCATCTTCATCAACCAGATCCGCATGAAGATCGGCGTGATGTTCGGCAACCCCGAAACCACCACCGGCGGCAACGCGCTCAAGTTCTATGCCAGCGTGCGCCTCGACATCCGCCGCATCGGCGCGATCAAGAAAGGCGACGAAATCGTCGGCAACGAAACCAAGGTCAAAGTCGTCAAGAACAAGGTGTCGCCACCCTTCAAGGAGGCCTTCTTCGACATCTTGTACGGCCAGGGCATCTCGCGCGAAGGCGAAATCATCGAACTCGGCGTCGCCCACAAGTTCGTCGACAAATCCGGCGCCTGGTATGCCTACAACGGCGAGAAGATCGGCCAGGGCAAAGACAACGCGCGCGAATACCTGAAGGAACATCCGGAAATCGCGCGCGAAATCGAAGCCAAAGTCCGCGCCGCCGTCGGCGTCAACAACCCGATTGCGATGGTCGAGGATGAAGCCGAAATCAACGCCTGACCCGACCAGCCTGCATGAGCGTGCCCTACGCCTATTGGCGCGGCGCGAGCATAGCCGTGCTGAACTTACGCGCAAGCTGGAGCAGGCGGGCTTTGATCACGACGGCATCACCCCCCTGCTAGATGCCTTCGAAGCGAAAAACTGGTTATCTGACCGCCGCTTCGCCGGGAGCTACGTCGCCGACCATCTCTCAAAGGCCGGCAGCATCAAGCTCGCATACGAGCTGCGTCAGCGTGGCGTGAGCGATGCTGTGATTGACGATGTGCTGCGAGAGAGCCGCGACAGCGAACTCGAGCGTGCACGTAAAGTGTGGCAAAAGAAGTTTAGTTCAGCGCCCAACGATGCAAACGAGAAAGCTCGGCATATCCGCTTTATGCAAAGCAGAGGATTTACTACCGAGGTGATCCAGCGCGTGATCGGTGGCAGAGAGAATTAACAATCAGCGCGGGCGCGTGCAAACCGCGAGCCCCACACCTGAGTCAACATAGCAAAACGGTAGGCAATACGCAGCCAAGTGCGAATGCGTGACCAACATTACCCGCCCTGACACAAGCATTCATTTGTCCGGTGCGCTGCCAGTCGCATAGCCCTTGATCGACTTGATGGCCGTGCACGCACCAATCGATTTCTGTTTGCAGGCGAATTCAAAGTCCGCCATCGCCTTGTCGAAATCGCCCTTGCTTCGATAGATTACGCCACGCAATGCGTAACCATTTGGGTCTTCCGGCCGAAGGCGAATCGCCAGATCGGCATCCTGCAAGGCAGCCGGAAAGTTGCCCAGTTTCATATAAACGACTGCCCGATCCTGGTAAGCCTTTTTATATTCGGGATCCACCCGCAGCGCGTGCGTTAAATCCACGATGGCCGCTTGCATATCACCACGCTTCATATTCAGATAGCCGCGATTGGCATGGGTTCGAGCTGAACCCAGCGCTTGTTCATCAGGCAGTTTTTGTACCGCATCGTCCCACAGCGCAAACTCACTTGAGAAGCTCTCCAGGCGATCACGGGAGGAAAACGAGAAGGCAACCGCGATAGCCAGGATGACCGCCCAGAACAACTTATCCGGGACTGAGTAGCTTATCGCCGGCAACAGCAGAAACAACAGCGGCATCCACAAATAGGCCCGGTAAAGGGCAAAGGGCTCCTGGATTCTCACGGTGGAAAACTCCACCGCAAACAACAGCAACGGCGCCAACAAGGCAAAACCGATCAAGCCACGCCGGCCACCTTGAAGCAGCCAGAAAAACGCTGTCATTCCATACATCACGAACGCCGACACACCCAACAGGTACTTGGGCTCCCCAAAGTTCGCCGCCAATGGCACGCGCATATCGATTGACATCCAGCCCGCGTAAGGAACTAGCATCAACCCCAGATACTTGAAAAACAGCGTGGCCTGCGTCATCACGCTCAGCCCCCAGAGTGCAAACTGGCTCTCCTCTCCCGTATGCAGGCGGACAATTTGAGCCGCGAAGGGTTCGTATACTCGACCCAGATTGTCCTGACTTTTCACAACCACCAAAACGGCGATAAGAAGAAACAGTAAAGACGGCAAAACCAATTGGCGCCAAGTCTGGCGCGAAATCGGCACAGCCAGCGGGGTCAGCGCCAAGGCCGCGGCGGGAATCAGGACTGCATGCTCCTTGCTGAAAGCGGACAGCAGATAAAACAAGGCCGAGAACAGAAAATAGGCTTTCTTGCGTGTCACCAGGCCATCGAAATAGGTGTTGAGTGCCAGCAAGCCAAACAGCGTTGCCATCAGAATGGTGCGCTGAATCAGATAGCCCACCGCGTAAATCGCGAGCGGATGCAGTAAAAACAACAATGCCGCGGCCAGTGCCGCGCGTTGATTGTTGCGATGGGGCGCGGCGTGATGGCTGACCTGCTCGACCAGGGTATATAAAACAAACGCTGTCGCCAGATGCAAGGCCACATTGATGCTGCGCTGCGCAAGAATGTTGTCCTCGAACAGCAAGTCCACCCACGCCGTCATGAAATAGGGTAGCCAGCGAATATCGAATGCAAAGCCCTGCTGGAAAATGAGGTTCAGCCCTGACCGGTCGAAGAAATTGATATCGTCGAAAAATGGCTTGTAGTGCAGTGACGGCCAATACAAGCCCACCACAGCGGCCAGCATCAGGACGAATAGAAGGGTCTTCCGGTTTGCAGACATGGATGAATCACATCAAGAAAACGATCGAATATAGAACAGCGTATCTGACTAGTGCACAACAAAACAAAAAACCCATCACAAGGATGGGTTTTTTGCTGCCAAAATTTAGCTCAATTATGTACAGCCTTTAGGCGTGTATTCGGGGTCGGCATCAGTCGTACAGAGCCAACCGCCGTTATCATCGCGAGTCAGCGTATGAACCTTGTCCTTAAGAGCGGGACTTGCTGCACCATCAAAAGTAAATTTGAGCGTGCCGGTACCGTCATTATCAAAGTCAGCGGAAATCGTACCCAGCGGGCTCTCTTTACCATCAGCCTTCGTGCCCAAGTTAGTCAAATCGCTGATGCTGGCGCCGGTGCCGCCCTGAGCGAAACCATCTTCCACTGCGGTTTTCAGCGCGGCAATTGCCTGCAAACCAGTGTTGGACTCGGAGCGAGCGATGTATTTGGTGTACTGCGGAATCGCGATCGCGGCCAGAATACCGATAATCGCCACAACGATCATCAGTTCGATCAGGGTAAAGCCCTGTTGTGCTTTCTTCATCATTTTTACTTCTCCTAAATAATTGATTGGGTCCAACAGGTTTCCCTGTCTTGGCTCTTAACGAGCACCCCTCGTGCCAACTTTAGGCACGGGGCGGAAAATCCGCAGAAACAGGGCGGGAATACGCGCCAATACTGGGTTTCAGGGATTGTAAATTTGTTTTGCGGGAGGAAATGGCCAATTCTCAGTTGAGCCGATATCCCTATCCGCTGCCTGGATAGGGCAAGGGGTGACGTTTTTTGTCACTTTTCGCTTCCGACCAAAGGTCCGCGCTCGAGTATTCACTCAAAAGACAAAGCCCCCAATTGGGGGCCTTTGTCAGCAAGCTGTGCGCTTAGGCGGGCTTTTTGTGGGCCCGCATGTCAATTCCCGCCCGCAACCGTTTTTAACGTAGTGCGAACCTCTTCCGGCACGAACACGATGCGCATGAAGTTCTTCATGCCCAGATCGGGGAATGCCAGGGCCAGTCGATAGCGCGCGTAAAACGCATGGACTTCGTTGTTCAGCACAAAAATCTCATACGGCAAGCCTGCAATACGATCCTGCACGTCGATCTTGCCGAGGATGACGGCATCGCCGTTGGCCGGGCTGCTCATTGCCACGCCAAATACAGCCAGCTTTTTGTCCGGCATCACTATTTCGTAGGCCTTGGTTACGCCTGCCAGCCCTTTGGCGAGGTTGTCCTGAACGGTCTGCACGGCCGTGGCGAAATCGGCATGGGTGCCCAGCAGGTTTTTTTCATCGTCGAAGCGCTCCATGCCCACGATGTAGCGATAGTCAGGCAGGTCGGCAGCAGATTCATCTCCGCCGAATCCCGGGCCGGCGCCCAGCGCCTTTGCCAACCGGGACTGCACTGCGCGCGCTACCGGTTCGGCCTTCGCAAAGTGTTGCCGCAAGAATGCGCGGTACCAGTAGTCCGGGTTGGTGTAGGACACCACACCTTCTTTCGTGATCCCCACCCGGATCGGCGCTGCTACGATCGTCGCCCCGCCGAATTCGCGGATCTTGCCCAGCATGTCTGCATCGGTAACCACCAGCACGCCATGCGTCGGCAAGAATTTGGGCGTGTAAAGCGCCAGCACATGGAAACCCGCGGTCGTGAGTTTCTTCTCCACCTCCGCCGCCACTGCGGAGAGTTCCCCCGCCTGTACCCGGTCGCCCGAAATGTAAGGGGCAATCGCCCAGGCTGACAGGGAGTACACACCCAGCAGACATGCAAATAAAATTCGGCGCAACATAATCAGGACCTTTCCAAGTAAAAAGCCGGGGTTTTTAACCCCGGCTGGATGTTCAACCTAACACAGTAGTGTCCGGTTAAATTGAGCCGCACAGGCTGTGAAGCCACTATCGATGCGGGTTTTGAGCGATTCATGGGTGTCCACGATTTGAATTTCAATTTGCACATTTGCGATGCTT
>JBGSZD010000040.1:0-3565 GCA_041750575.1 Thiobacillus sp.
CGCGCGCCATGGAGAACCGCGCGACGAGCAGGGCCGGCCGCAACGCATGGTCGTGGTCGGCATGGGCAAGCTCGGCGGCGGCGAACTCAACGTGTCGTCCGATATCGATCTCATCTACCTGTATCCCGAGGAAGGCGAGACCGACGGCGCCAAGCCGCTCTCCAACCACGAATTCTTCATCCGCCTGGGCAGAAAACTGGCCGCCGCACTGTCGGAAGCCACCGGCGACGGCTACGTGTTCCGCGTCGACCTGCGGTTGCGTCCGTGGGGCGATTCCGGCCCCTTTGCAATGGGCTTCGCCATGCTGGAAGACTATCTGGTTGCGCAGGGGCGGCCGTGGGAACGCTACGCCTGGATCAAGGCGCGCCCGCTCACCGGCGAGCGTCACGATGAACTGGCCGCCATCGTGCGCCCCTTCGTGTTTCGCAAATACCTCGACTTCGGCGCGTTCGCCGCGATCCGCGACCTGCACGTGCAGATCCGCCGCGAGGTCGCGCGCCGCGACATGGCGCACAACGTCAAGCTGGGGCCGGGCGGCATTCGCGAAATCGAATTCACCGCGCAGGTATTCCAGCTCATCCGCGGCGGCCAGATCGCCGCGCTGCAGCAGCGCCCGACGCTGACCGTGCTGGCCGAGCTGGTGAAGAGTGGCCTGATGACAGCGGACGCACAGCAGGAACTCGCTGCTGCCTACGATTTTTTGCGGCGGCTGGAGCACCGCATCCAATATCTCGACAACGCGCAGACCCAGCTGCTGCCGGACGACGCCGAATCGCAGGCGATGCTCGCCGAGGCGATGGATTTTCCCGACTATGCCGCGCTGCTGGCTGGTCTCGACAAACACCGCAACAAAGTCACGCGCCATTTCGAGCAGGTGTTCGCGGCGCCGCAAACCGACCAGGAAAGCCACCCGCTTACCGCCGTGTGCTGCGGCACCGCGGACGCCACCACCCTCCACGCGCTACTGGAAAACGCCGGCTACGACGATCCGGCGCGGGTGCTGGCGACACTCGACGCGTTGCGCCTGCATGCCGCGCGTTTGCCCGAATCGACCCAGCTCAGGCTCAACGCACTGTTGCCGCCCGCGCTCGAAATAATCGGTAGCCAGTCCGAGCCGCTGGTCACGCTGGAACGTTTCGCCGCGCTGGTGCAATCCATCTCGCGTCGCGCCACCTATCTGGCACTACTGGCCGAATATCCGGCGGCGCTGCGGCAACTGGTGCGCCTGCTGGCGGCAAGTCCATGGGCGGCGCAAATGATCACGCGACAGCCGCAACTGCTGGACGAACTGATCGCGCCGCAGCACCTGATGAGCGTGCCGGACTGGGCTCAACTCGCCGCCCAGTTGCACGACGAACTCGACGCGCACCCGGGCGACACCGAAGTGCAGATGGATGCGCTGCGCCGCTTCAAGCAGGTGCAGACGCTTCGCCTGCTGGCGCAGGACGTGGCGGGCCGGCTCACACTCGAGGCCTTGTCGGATCATCTGTCGTATCTCGCCGACACGCTGTTGAGCGAGACGCTCACGCGCTGCTGGGCCTGGCTGAAAACCCGCCACCGCGACACCCCGCGCTTCGCCGTCATCGGCTACGGCAAGCTCGGCGGCAAGGAACTCGGCTACGCCTCCGACCTCGACCTGGTGTTCCTCTACGACGACCCCGACGAACGGGCGCAGGAAATCTACGCACGACTGGCGCAGCGCATCAACGCCTGGCTCGGCACCCTCACCCCGGCCGGTATGCTGTACGAAACCGACCTGCGCCTGCGCCCTGATGGCGCCTCCGGCCTGCTGGTGAGCTCGACCGAGGCCTTCCGCGACTACCAGTTGCGTCACGCCTGGGTGTGGGAACACCAGGCACTGACGCGCGCGCGTTTCGTCTGCGGCGAAGCCGCGATTGGCGAGACCTTCGAAGCCTTGCGCCGCGAAGTGCTGTGTCTGCCGCGCGATGCCGGCAAACTGCGCGAAGAGGTGCTGGCGATGCGCGAAAAAATGCACGCCGGCCACGTCAACGACAGCACATTGTTCGACCTCAAGCACGACAGCGGCGGCATCGTCGATGTCGAATTCTGCGTGCAGTATCTGGTGCTGCGCGATTGCCACCGCCAACCTGAACTGGCGGACAACGTCGGCAATATCGCGCTGCTCAAGCGCGCGGGCGCAGCCGGATTGATTCCAGCCAACCTCGCCGACGTTGCCGCCGACGCCTACCGCGAACTGCGCCGCCAACAGCACACCATCAAGCTCAGCGGCGCGGAACACGCCCGGGTGTCGCCGGCTGCCGTGGAAAACGTACGCGATGCGGTTACGTCCCTGTGGAAGCAGGTGATGGACTAGGCGCTGTTATAAACCCAGCCCCGCCGCACCAGCGCTTTTTCAATCTCCACCCCGATAAACACCACCGACGACAGCGCCAGACACGCAACCAGTTCGCCCAGGCTCAGGGGTTCGGTCTTGAAAATGGGGTTGAGCCAGGGCACATACAGCACGGCCATCTGCAGCGCAAAGGTCAGCGCCAGGGCGATCACCAGCATGCGGTTGGACAACACGCCCTGGGTGAACAGCGACTCACGCTCGGAGCGAATCGCCAGCACGTGGCCCAACTGCGACAGCGTGAGCACGGTGAACACCATGCTCTGCCAGTGTGCGGAGCCGGTGTGAATCGCCCATGCCTGCGTCAATAGAGAGACGCCCCCCATCAGCAGCCCCACCCACAGGATGTGCTGCCACATGCCATGGGCGAAGATGCTTTCCTTCGGCGGCCGCGGCGGCCGCTGCATGACCTTGGGTTCGGCGCGCTCGCCGGCAAGCGCCAGCCCCGGCAAGCCATCGGTGACCAGGTTGATCCACAGGATGTGAATCGGCAGCAGCGGCATCGGCAGGCCGAGAAAAGGCGCGAGGAAGATGGTCCATATCTCGCCCGAATTACTGGTCATGGTGTATTTCACGAACTTGCGGATGTTGTCGAAGATGCGGCGGCCTTCGCGCACAGCATGGACGATGGTGGCGAAGTTGTCGTCGAGCAGCGTCATGTGGGCCGCCTCGCGCGCCACGTCGGTGCCGCCCTTGCCCATGGCGATGCCGATGTCGGCCATTTTCAACGCGGGCGCGTCGTTCACGCCGTCGCCGGTCATGGCGACGAACTCGCCCTTGTCCTGCAGCGCCTGCACGATCTTGATTTTCTGTTCCGGGTTGATGCGCGCGTAGACCCGCACCGATTCCACCTCGCGCTCGAACTCTTCCAGCGACAGCCGCGCCAGTTCGCTGCCGGTCAGCACCTTGCCGCCGTCTTCCACAATGCCGAGCCGGCTGGCAATCGCCCGCGCGGTGGCGGGGTGGTCGCCGGTGATCATGACGGGGATGATGCCGGCGGTCTTGCAGGCCGCGACCGATTCGGCCGCTTCCGGACGCGGCGGATCGATCAGGCCGGCTAGCCCGATGAAGGTGAGCCCGGCCTCCAGCGCGTCGGCATCGAGTGCATCTGGCAGACGCGGCAGGCGCTTCATTGCAAAAGCCAGCACGCGCAGACCTTGCGCCGCCAGCTGCTCGGCCGCGCTATGCAGCGCC
>JBGSZD010000041.1:0-37710 GCA_041750575.1 Thiobacillus sp.
CTGGTGCGCGGCGTGCCGCGTCTCGATGGCGCCATCGTCATGGCGACCGACCTGCGCGCTTCGGCCTGCCTCGTGCTGGCCGGCCTGGTGGCAGTGGGCGAGACCACCATCGAACGCATTTACCATCTCGATCGCGGCTACGAGCGCATCGAGGAAAAGCTCACCCAACTGGGCGCGCGCATCAAGCGCGTGCACTGAAGACAGATAGTGAACATGAGCAACTCCGGCATCACGCTGGCCCTGTCCAAGGGCCGCATCTTTGAAGAAACGCTGCCGCTGCTGGCGGCGGCAGGCATCACGCCGTCCGAGAGCCCCGAGTCGTCGCGCAAGCTCATCATCGGTACCAACCGCCCCGACGTGCGGCTCATCATCGTGCGCGCCAGCGACGTGCCAACCTACGTGCAATATGGTGCCGCCGACCTCGGCATCGCCGGCAAGGACGTGCTGAACGAACACGGCGGCAACGGCCTGTATCAGCCGCTCGACCTGCAGATTGCGCGCTGCCGCATGATGGTGGCGGTGCGCGAAGACTACGACTACGCCGGGACGGTGAAGCAGGGCGCGCGCATCCGTGTCGCCACCAAGTACGTCAACGCAGCGCGCGACCATTTCGCCAGCAAAGGCGTGCACATTGACCTCATCAAGCTGTACGGATCGATGGAACTCGCCCCGCTGGTTGGGCTGTCCGACGTCATCGTCGACCTCGTCTCCACTGGCGGCACCCTCAAGGCCAACGGACTCGTCGCGGTGGAGCACATCAGCGACATCAGTTCGCGGCTGGTGGTGAACCAGGCTGCACTCAAACTCAAGCGCAACCTGATCCAGCCGGTGATCGATGCTTTCTCGGCGGCAATCGGCGTATCTGACCCAGCGTAACCGTGCCTTCAGTGTTCAACCCTGCCTCGTGGACGCCCGTTGTCCTCGCTTGGTCGTTCCTGCTGCTGCTGCCCTTTAGCCGTTCGTCCGAACTGCCCATCTTCATCATGGCCATCCTCGGTGGCATGCTGATCTGGAAGCACGGCAAACAGGCCACATGGCAAGGTGGGGCCAAAACTTTTAGCCTGCTGTTCCTATGCATCTGGGTGCCGATTGCCCTGTCGGTACCGGATTCGCTGTGGTTCAAGAAATCGCTCAGTACCATGCTCAGTTATCCACGCATTTATTTAGCCGGCATCTACCTGATATGGATGCTGCGCGAAGATCTCGCGCGCCAGCGCTTGCTCAAACTGTCGGCGTGGTTGCTGTTGTTCTGGGTAGTCGATGCACTGATTCAGGCCGTGGTCGGCTATGACCTGTTGGGGTATGCCTATCCAGAACGCTTGAATGGCTTGTTCGGTCCGGAAAACTGGAAACTCGGCCTGACCCTTGCCATGCTGTCGCCCTTTGCGTGGGAATACGTCTCGCGCTACGGGGCAAAATGGCAACTCGCGTTGGTCTGGCTTGGCACAGCAGCCGTCGTCTTGCTCGCCAGCAACCGTGAAAGCTGGATCGTATTTGCACTTGCTACCCTCATTTGGAGCTGGGCCTATTCCCGGCGGCTTGGGCTTCACCCGGTTAGACTACAGCTGCCGCTCATACTCGTTGCGGGTCTGGCAGGCGTAGGCGCCTACCAGACCAATCCAAAATTTGCCCAGCGTGTCGATCAGTCCATGGCCGCGCTGGATTTCAGCTACGAAGGTTTGGACAAGGCCGGCTCCCTGCGCATGCATTTGTGGCGTAATGCGTTGACCGTCATGGAAAACCATCCCCTCAACGGAGCAGGCGTGCGGTCTTACAGGTATGCCTATGCACAATACGCAGAAGCAGACGACCCTTATGTCAACCCGGATGGCACGGGCATGGCTTACGCTCACCAGTTGCTGCTTGAAGTGGGGTCGGAAGCGGGGGTCATTGGTCTTGTCGGACTTCTGGCCTTTTTTGTGCTGTTCATGCGCGCCAGGTGGAAACTCAAATATGAAGATTCATTAAGCTGGGTGGCCTGGTTGGGCACATTGGTTTGGCTGTTTCCTATCAATGCCCACACTGCGATCTACTCAGCATATTGGTCGTTGTTGCTGGGGTGGATTCTGGCTGTCGGAATGTCACGACAGACACAATGAATTTCACTGTTAGAGCAAAATGGATAATTTATGCGTTAAGCGTTCGATGCGGCTTGTGATTTTTTATGTAGATGTTGGGGCGATCTGACGTGGGCAAACTAACTGCATACCTTGGCCCCATCAAGGAAGCCGCTTGGGTAGCGCTTGGGCAAGTAGTTGCTTTTCTTGGCGGCCTTGCCGGGATTAAATTGCTCACCAATTTGATGACACCTGAAAACTATGGTGAATTAGCTTTAGGGCTTTCGCTGGCTGGTATTGTTAATCTCTTTCTGTTCGGCCCACTCGGGCAAGTCGTGTTGCGCTTTTATTCGGTCTGCCGTGAGCGGGGCACTATCGCTGGATACACACGAGTGCTCATCCGCCTGCATGGGCAGGCAATTTTATTTTTAGCTGTTCTCTCTTGGCCATTTTTTCTGATTGTGGGGACAGGGTTTGGCTGGGACTGGGCATGGCTTTTTGGCTTGGCGCTTTTGTTCGGCATTCTTTCCGGGGTGCAAGGCACCCTTCTATCTCTCTTGGGCGCCTTGCGTGACCGCAAGATGGGCGCATTCACTCAAGGTCTTGATACCTGGTTGAGATTGGGTTTTGCAGCAGTGCTGGTGGTATGGGTAGGGAGCTTGGGACATTGGGCAATATTGGGCTATGCCCTGGGTTCCCTCATTATCGTTGCCATACAGTTATGGGCGGTGCGGCGGCACGGATTTCCGAGCGAACAATTAACCAATAACGACATGTACCATAGTGCTCTACGGGCTGAATTCCTTGCCTATGGATTACCCTTCCTGGCCTTTGCTGGACTGGCCTCCATTAGCCAGTATGCGGATCGCTGGCTATTGCAAAGTTTCTGGAGCACCGAGGAAGTTGGCATTTATGCCGCCATGTTCCAGATCGCTTCAGCACCGATTGTGTTTCTGATGGGAGTCGCTACCCAACTGATTGTCCCTGTAGTGTTTGCCCGATCCGGGAATCTGGATAATCTCAACCGAACTCAGAGTAGTAAAAGCCTGCTCAGCCGTTCAGTGATGGTGGTTGGCATGCTGTATATGGTTGTTACGCTAGTGACTTATGTGTGGGGCGAAACACTGATTGCCTGGCTGACCAATGCCGACTACTCGCGCTATGCCTCATCTCTCTGGTTGATTGTGCTGTCACAGGCGCTGTTTAATCTGGCTCAGTTTATGGTTGCTTCTGGTTTGAGCTTGAATCGCCCAATGGCGTATTTTATACCAAAGCTTGGGCAGGCTGCTAGCCTTTTATTGGTGGGTGTAACTCTAGTGCGCAGCGGAGGCATCGAGGGGATGGCGCAAGCCTTACTTGTTTCTTCGACTGTTTATTTCATTTGGGTTGCCGTGGTCAATGTCCGGTTGTGGAGGGTGCATGCTGGAACAAATACGGAGTTGGATTAGCCGTCAGTTCAATTGTGTGCAATTAGTAGCCAACAATAATAGAAGGGCATAGTTAGATGCGTTTAGCGCGACGAATAAACGGGTTTCTTTTGATGTTCGGAGTGGATACTATAAAAATGCTCCGTGCGGTTGCTGGACTTCCAGCCTTTGTTCGCGATCTTCAAAAATATCGTGTCCAGGCCAAGCAATCACCTACCTCATTCGCGTTCGGCAGCCTGTACCCATGCCTAGACGACCGGTTTCAGCAAAGTGGATCGGCGACAGGGCATTATTTTCACCATGATTTTCTGGCCGCAAGACGGGTTTTTGAGAATATGCCTGGTCGTCACGTTGATGTTGGTTCCAGAATTGATGGATTCGTCACGCACGTGGCATCGTTTCGATCCATTGTGGTAATAGACATAAGGCCGCAACAGGCACGGATTCCGAATATCGAGTTTGTTCAAGCTGATTTCTCGAAACCATTACCCGATCACCTTCGCGAGTATTGTGATTCTGTGTCGAGTCTGAGTGCTATCGAGCATTTTGGATTGGGGCGTTATGGCGATCCCGTTGATTTCAATGCTTACGTTACTGGTATAGAGAATCTGCATGGCCTTCTCAAGACAGGAGGAAAGTTGTATTTCTCGGTGCCAATCGGTCCGCAAAGAGTTGAGTTCAATGCGCATCGTGTGTTTTCGATGGCTTATTTAGTGTGCCTATTTGAAGGGCGATTCAAAATTGATCACTGTTCCTTTATCGATGATCGCGGTGACCTGCATGTGAATATCGAACTTACCGCTGAAGCTGTTGGGGCGAATCTTGGTTGCCAATTCGGGGCTGTAGTGTTCGAGTTAACAAAGGTGGCATGAGATCGATGGGAACGGAATGCCAGGAGACAGGTTTCTTGGGAATGCAGCAGGTCCATGCAACGAATGAATAAGCCAGTTAGCTTTCGCAGTCTTGCCTATCAGCGTTACTCACCTGAAGCCACCGTCGATTACGATCGCTTGGCCGCAAGTTATGCGCGTCTGGTGGGGCAGCATGTGCAACTGCTACCAGAATGGCGTTGTCTTGATTTAGCTTGTGGTTACGGGAATTTTCTTGCTTATTTGCGTGCAAGGGGCGTAACCAACTTTGTCGGAGCCGACCTGACGGAGGCTGCAATTGCGCGTGCAGCCAGAGAGTTCGGTCAGGATCGGGTTGTCTGCACCGATGCGTCCGACTTTCTGGAATCCCATAAGCTGGAATTTGATTTGATTTCCGCGCTTGATTTTGTTGAGCACCTGCGGCCGGACGAATTGTTTCACCTTCTTTCAGGAGTGCGTGAAGGCCTTAGTAAGGATGGCCTGTTTCTCGTTAGAACACCCAATGCAAGCGCGCCCTTCGGTATGGCCGCGCGCTATAACGATATCACCCATGAACTATGTTTCACGGCAGGTGCTCTAGGAGATGTGATGCAACGGGCGGGATTTGAAGTGATTGAGGTTTGGGAGGACATCGGCCCTCCCGGAAACCTTCTTCAAATGTTTCATTATGTTGCCTGGCAATGCCTTCGATTCATTTACCGCACGGCAGATGCCGTCGAAACAGGTGTGTGGGGCCCCGGCATCATGACACGCAATTTTTGGATGCTCCTGCGTAAGCGGGAAGACATGGTCGGCGATGACTAAACTGCCAGAGCAATGGACTGAAGCCAGGAACGCAGTCTTTAATTACAACGATTTTGAGCGCGACCATTTTGTCGCCGAGGTGGCGCGTTCACTTCCACCCGGCACGCGCGTGCTTGATGCAGGTGCAGGCCCTTGCCGTTACAAGCCTTTGTTTGCCCACTGCGAATACAAGGCGCAGGATTTCGCCCAGTACACTGGCAAGGAACACTCCTATGGCGCGCTGGATTATGTAGGAGATATCACTGCTATCGCAGCTCCGGATGGCGCCTTCGATTTCATTCTTTGCACTGAGGTGTTCGAGCACATTCCCAGACCTGATCTGGCAGTCAAGGAGTTCTCCCGTCTTCTGCGTTCGGGAGGGGAATTGGCCATTACGGCCCCTTTGGGTAGCGGCATCCATATGCCGCCTTACCATTTCTACGGTGGCTTCAGCCCGCACTGGTACGAGCATTTTCTGCCTGCCGTGGATTTTCGTGTGGAGTCGATTCGCCCAAACGGGGGATTCTTCAAGCTCTATGGGCAAGAATCGCGGCGTTTCCTGACCATGCTCACCCCAAGCGGGGGTCTTGCCCGAATTCTCTTCCTGCCTGTAAAGCTCGTTCTCGCGCTCTGGTTTCGCTTGATCATTCCTGTGGCCTGTCATTTTCTGGATCGATTGGATCGGACGCCACTGTTCACTGCGGGCTATTTCGTTCGCGCGCGTAAGGCTTGATGGATCGTATCAAGACTCATCTGCGGAAATCCGCATGGCTTTATCGTGCCAACGCCAAGCTCAAATGCTGGCAAACCAAGCGCAGTTACCGCGCCACGCTTAAGCACTACGCAGGTACGCTGCACAGCTCGGATACGCCCATAGCCAACTTGCGCCAAGCTGCTTGGCAAGAAACGCATCGTCGTCCGCGCGTTTTTTTTATGGGGACAGATGAGCAGCAGGACAAGAGTGGTTTTGTCCAGGCTCTGCAACGTGTTGCTGATGTCGAAGTGTTTACCCGCGAAGATGGCGCTTGGGGACAAAACGACCCCGCACTCTATGACGTGCGTCGGGCGCGCAATACGCAGCGACTGTGGACACTGGTGTCCGGGTTGTCGGCAAGCGGCTGGAACCCAGATTTACTGCTTACCCAGACTTGGGGCTGCTTGGTGCAGCCCGAAATGTTTTCGCGTATCCGTAATGTTTTTGGCACCGTGGTTATCAATATCGCTATGGATGACCGTCACCAATATTGGGGCCGCAGAGTGAATGGTGAATGGGACGGTACCTTCCCGCTTATTCCGCACCTGGATATCACACTCACTGCTGCGCCAGAAGCGGTGGATTGGTATCGCAAGGAAGGAGGGGCGGCTCTTTTCTTTCCGGAGGCAAGCGACCCTGAAATTTTTCACCCTATGCCTGATTTGCCAAAGTTGCATGATGTGAGCTTCGTGGGCTCCCGCTATGGCATTCGCGAGAAGGTTGTTACAGCCCTTCGCAAGGCGGGTATTCGAGTGACGGCCTATGGCAGTGGCTGGGATAACGGGCGTATCTCAACCGAAGAGGTGCCGCGCTTGTTTGCACAGTCAAAGATCGTGCTTGGGGTGTCCGCAATTGGTCACTGCCCAGATTTTGTTGGGCTCAAATTGCGCGACTTTGATGCACCCATGTCAGGAAGTTGTTACTTGACCCAGCACAACGACGATTTGCAAGGTCTCTATGATATCGGCCGAGAGGTTGATACCTACCGGTCGGTGGCGGAATGTGTTGAACGGGCTAGCTACTTACTTGCCCACGACTCTGGACGCGAAGCGGTCGCAGTTGCTGGGCGAGAACGCGCGCTACGTGACCATACGTGGGATGTGCGTTTGCGTGCACTGTGGGCCCATCTGGGGATGGGGGGCAACTGAATGTGCGGGATCTACGGTCTCATCCGACGTGATGGCGTTGTCGATGGTGTGAGACTTGCTCGTCAGCGAGACCTGTTGACGCACCGAGGTCCAAATGATGCAGGTAGCTGGGTTAGCCCGGACGGACGAATTGGTTTAGCACACCGACGTCTGTCCATTCTCGACCTCACGGCGGCTGGCCATCAGCCGATGGTCAGCCAAGATGGCCGTTTCACTGTTGTCTTCAACGGCGAAATTTACAACCACCATGAAATTCGGGCTGAACTCCAAAGGGCAGGCTGCGCCATTTACACGGCCACGGATACTGAAGTTTTACTCAATGCTTATATTGCTTGGGGAGAGGCCTGTCTTGCCCGACTCAACGGCATGTTCGCGTTCGCTATATACGATGCAGGCAATGACATTACCGAGCCTTCTTTGTTTCTGGCGCGCGACAGGGCAGGCAAGAAGCCAGTTTATTACGCATTCGACGGACATCAGCTCGAATTCGCGTCGGAGTTAAAAGCAATTTCCCAACACGGTGGGTTATCGCTTGATGCGCTCAATTGCTATCTGGCACTCGGCTACGTGCCGCATGACCTTTGTATTGCCGATGGAGTAAAGAAACTGCCGCCCGCCCATGCTGCGCGGCTGGATCTTGCAACCTTTGAGTTCAAGGTTTGGCGTTATTGGTCGCTGCCGGCCAACCGACCCGAGCCAGGGGTGGATGGTGAAAGCCTCGCCGATGCGGCCGGAAAACTGATTGAGGATGCAACGCGGCTGCGCTTGGAGGCTGATGTGCCTGTGGGTGTGCTGCTGTCGGGTGGGTTGGATTCCAGTTTGGTGGTGGCGGCTGCAGCGCATGTGTCGGCTGCACCGGTGCGTACGTTTACCATTACCCTGCCAGGTTCTTCGCTCGACGAATCCGTTCATGCCAGGCAGGTGGCGCGTTATTTTGGCACCGAGCATCACGAGCTTGCGCTAGAGAGCACAGGGCTGGACGCGCTGGATGATATCGCCCCATATATTGATGAGCCGATTGCCGACTCCTCGCTGATCCCCTCATTTCTAGTGTCTCGACTGACACGACAGCATGTCACGGTGGCGTTGGGCGGCGATGGTGGGGATGAGTTATTTGGTGGCTACAACGATTATCCGGCTAGCCTTGCCGATCAACATCGCCTGGGGTGGCTGCCGAAATCCGCACTAATGTTCGCCGCCCAGGCAGCAAGCGGTCTTCCGGCTGGAGTGCGGGGGCGCAACCGAATTGCCTCCTTGAGAGGCGGGGCATTGCAGCAAATAATCTGGGGACGACCGTATTTCGATATCGCGCTCCGTCAAAGAGTTCTTACACGCGACGCAATGGATGCATTAGGGAAAAAGTCGGATGCGCCTGAGTGCTTTCTACTTGGCTTGTACGAAGCTGGGTCCGATGCGGTGGACCGGATGACCAGAACACACTTTGGGGGGGTTCTTCCGGACGATTTTCTAGTGAAGGTTGACCGGATGAGCATGGCGGTATCATTGGAAATGCGTGCTCCTTTGCTGGATCATCGACTGGTGGAGTTCGCGTTCGGGCGCATCCCGTCAGAGTGGAAGGTCAAAGGGCGCGAAACACGCAGGGTGCAAAAAATCCTCGCTTCAAGATGGCTTCCGCCAGAACTGGATGTCAGGCGCAAGCAGGGTTTTTCGATTCCGCTGAATGAATGGATGCGTAATTCGGGCGGTGGCGAACTGCGGCGGGTTCGAGATTGGCTGCCTAAATGCATCAACCAGGATGAAGTCGATGGCTTGCTTGCCGGCCACGCCAAGGGCCGCGCTAATGGCGGACGTCTGTTTGCCCTGCTTATGCTTGCAATTGCAATGAAAAATTTAGATTTGGGTTCCTGATTTTGTCTGATATCCCGCTTATTTCTGTATGCATTCCTGCATACAACCGTGCAGCATTGCTTCCGGCCCTGCTTGATTCCATTGTGCCCCAGACAAACGTGCATTATGAAATCGTGATTTGCGAGGATGCTTCTCCGGAACGCGAGCGGATCCACCAAGTGGCCGAGCAGTATTCGATCGCATATCCCGGACGAATCTCCTATCACGAAAATGCAGTCAATCTTGGCTACGACGGCAATTTGCGGAGATTGATCGAGTTGGCCCGAGGCGAGTATGTGCTGTTCATGGGCAACGATGATCTGCTGGCAGATGGGGCGCTGTCTGCTGTGGCTGAAGCAGTGCGGACTCACCCGAATGTCGGGGTCGTGCTCCGCAGCTATGATTCTTTCGTCGATGATCCTCATCGCCCGGTGCAAACCTTCCGCTACTTTGACAGCGAGAGTTATTTTCCGGCGGGGGCGCAGACTATTGTGACTTTTTTCCGCCGCTGTGTATTTATTTCGGGCATGGTGGTGCGGCGTGAAAGCGCAAATAGACACACCACCAACCGTTTCGATGGGACGCTGCTGTATCAGCAGCATCTGGTCGGGCAAATACTGGCAAGCGAGAGCGGTGTTTATCTACCACAAATTCTGTCGCATCACCGTCTAGGGGGCACGCCGGATTTTGGCAATAGCGCGGCAGAGCAAGGGCGGTTTGTGCCTCGCGAGCAAACGCCGGAATCGTCAGTGCATTTCATGCGCGGCATGTTGCAAATCGCTGCCGACCTTGAGCGAACCTTGGGCTTGCGGCTGTATAAGCCGATATTGCGCGACATTGGTAATTACGCTTATCCCATCTTGTCGATTCAGGCAGGTAATTCGCGGCGCATATTACTGCGCTATGCCCGCGACCTGGCTAGGTTAGGCTTGTGGCGTGTCCCACTGTTTCATATCTATGTGGTTGGCTTGCTACTTCTGGGGCGGCGCAACTGTGACGCACTGATAGCCGAGATCAAGAAGCGCCTTGGCAGGGCACCCGTGATCGGCAAGGTTTATTCCGGGCAGCGATGAAGATTCTTGTTGCCGGTGACTGGCATTCTGAATTGCATGAAGAGGCGGTAGCGCATGCACTGGAGACGCTTGGCCATACGGTCGAACGGTTTGCATGGCATGGCTATTTCAGCGTGACTGGACGTTCGGTTTCAGCACGCTTGCTCAAGCTCTGGTGCAGAGCACAGAACAAATATTTGTGGGGCGGGCGTGTTGATCAGCTGAATCGTGATCTGCTCAACATGGCTAAACGCTTTCAGCCTGATGCGGTATTCATCTATCGCGGCACGCATGTATTTCCCCAAACTCTTCGAGCCTTGCGGTCCGCTGTTCCGGGTGTTGTGTTGGCCGGATATAACAACGATGACCCCTTCGCGCCTGGGCATGTTCCAGGGTTGTGGCGGCACTTTATCGCCGGCCTGCCAGAGCTGGATCTGGCACTTGCATATCGTCATGCCAATCTGGATGGCTTTAGACGTGCCGGTGCGCGACGAGTCGAATTGCTTAGGTCCTGGTATATCCCAGAACGCAATCATCCCATTGAGTTGTCAGCTGAAGAGCGTGAGCGTTTTGGCTGTGACGTGGTTTTTATTGGGCACTATGAACCGGATTCTCGGCTTGCTTGTCTTGAGGCTGTGGTTGGTGCGGGCTATCAGGTTCGTCTTTACGGGCCAAACTACGAATGGGAACCGGTTTTAAAAGAGCATCCGGTTTTATCGCGATTGCTTCCTGTGAAATTGGTCTGGGGAGACGAGTACAATCTTGCGCTTTGCGGGGCGAAGATAGCGCTTGTTTTTCTATCCAAGCTCAATCGGGATACCTACACTCGTCGTAGTTTCGAGATACCAGCCACAGGGACCCTGATGCTTTCGGAATATACAGATGATCTTGCGGGTCTTTTTCGTCCGGATATTGAGGCCTTGTATTTCAAATCAATTCCAGAGTTTATTGAACGCTTAAATATGGCGATGCGTGATGAGAAAAAACGATTGGCAATTGCAAGATCTGGATTGAAGCGTGTGCGGGAGGATCGACATCATGTCGGCGCGAGAATGGAAGAACTCATCCATTGGATTTGCGAAATCAAGGGCAAACAAGTATGACTATGCAGGCCAAATCTAGATTAATGACCTTGGCCGAGCGGCTTGGACTGGAGCGTCTTGCCTGGTCTCTGAGGAGGCTGCATTGTCCGGTTTCTTCAGATGCACTGGTACTTGATGTTGGTTCTGGTGGCAATCCCTACCCTCGGGCAAATGTTCTATTGGATGCTTATGAGGATACCGTTGAGCGATATAACCTCCCGTTAATCAAAGATCGACCAATGGTGTTTGGTCTTGCGGAGCGTATGCCCTTTCGAGACAAGGTATTTGATTTCGTTGTTGCGTCCCATGTTCTTGAGCACTCGCCAGATCCGGAGGCATTCATATCTGAGCTTATGCGCGTCAGTAAAGCCGGGTACATCGAAACGCCGGACGGATTCTTCGAGCGAATCAATCCTTTTCGATTCCATCGGCTAGAGGTGTTCGACAAAGATGGTCGACTGGTCATAGTCAAGAAACCAAGTTGGAAGCCCTTCTCTGAAATCGTGGATATGTATGAACGGAAAATGAAAGATGGGGACTTTATTCGGTTTCTCTCTCGCCACCCCAGTCCTTTTTACGTTCGATTCTATTGGGAAGACAAATTTGACTATACCGTGCTGAATCCGGAGGTGGATGCCAACTGGGCGCTACCTGTTGTTGAGAATGGAAGTTATAAGGATCAGCATGGAAAAGTGCGCTTACTCCTTTTAAAGTTTGTCAGAGCTCTTTTTTCACAAAGATCCCGAAATAAAACAATTGATCTCTTGGCGTTGTTGCGTTGCCCGACCTGTTCCACAGGGAAACTGCAGCAGTCACAAGCAGGATTACGCTGTGATTCCTGTGGGGTGGAGTATTCGCTGCACGATCAGGTTCCTGTTTTGTATCCAAAATAACCCCAATGTAAATTGTCCCAAGAGGAATATGAATGCGTTTTGCCCGAAGGTTGATAGATTCTTCATCCCGGTTGCTAGGTGCGGCCAAGCGTCGGCAGCGGGTGCGAGTTCCAGAAGGTATTAATTCAGTACGTCTGAATCTCGGTTGTGGGCTTGCGGTTGCACACGGGTGGATTAATGTTGACGGCAGTCTGAGTGCCATGATCGCAGGGCTGCCGAAGCGCTTTCATGGAATTGCATATCGCATGACCGGTGCAAATCGGTACTACACGAAGGATGAGTATTGCCGACTACTCGGCGATCATGTCTTTGTACACCATGATCTTGCGTATGGAATTCCATTCGACGACAGTACGGTCGATTTTGTGTACTCATCGCATTTTCTCGAGCATCTTTATCGTGCAGATGCACAACGTATCCTGCAGGAAAGTTTTCGCGTTTTAAAGCCTGGGGGCACGATCCGGATATCAGTTCCAGATCTTGAGTATGCAGTGTCGCTTTACCATGCCGGGAAGCGTCATGAGATGCTGGGAAACTATTTCTTTGTCGAAGATGATGACAGTCACTATGCAAGGCACAAGTACATGTATGACTTTGGACTGCTCTCAGAAGCCCTTTCTAGTGCGGGCTTCCGTGATATCCGACGTTGTGAATACCAGCAAGGAATAACGCCTGATCTCGAAATGCTGGATAACAGGCCCGACGAATCGCTTTTTGTTGAAGCAACGCGCTGAATTTCTGTTTGTATATGCGTGTCCTGGTCAACGGTTTCTCCGCACGCCTAGGCGGTGGGCAGACATATCTACTTAATCTGCTGCGTCGCGTGCCACAAGACGCTGGATGGAAAGTTTTTCTGCTTTGCCCAGACAGCTTAGATTTGACAGGCTTGCCGGAAAATATCGAACGCGTGGAAAGTGGGCTGAAACTCGACAATCCTTTTCGCCGGGCAATCTGGGAACGTTTTAATCTGGTCAAGTTGGCAAGCAGGCTCGACGCCGATCTGTTGTTTTCTCCGGGTGGTTTGTTGCCCTCTGATTTATTACCTGCTGGATTGAAAACTGCGGTAACTTTCCAGAACATGCTCCCTTTCGACAAGGCCCAACGGAAACGTTATCCGCTGGGTTATCGTCGCCTGCGAGACTGGTTGCTGGAACGCGGTCTTTCTTCCTCGATGCGGAAAGCGGATCTGGTGATTTTCATTTCCCGTTTCGCTCAGGAATTCATCCAGAAAAAGCTGGGGCATCTGGCCGGAAGAGTTGTTGTGATTCCGCACGGCATTGATACACGGTTTTTCCCGGATTTAGACAAGCCCCTGTCCTTGCCGGCTGGTGTCCCAGCAGGGGGGTATTTCCTATATGTCTCTTTCATCGACCACTATAAGTCGCAGATCGAGGTAGTGCGCGCATTTGCGCAAGTTAGGCAATTGAGTAAAACCCAGGCGAGTTTGCTGCTGGTTGGCGCTGAGAATCCACCCTATGGTGAAGCGCTGCGGCGTGAAATCGATTCGCTCGAGCTAGGCGATGCTGTAAAAGTGTTGGGTAATTTGCCTCACCATGATCTGCCGGCCTTGTATCAACATGCACGCATCAACCTGTTCGCTTCGTGCACCGAGAATTGCCCGAACATCCTGCTCGAAATGATGGCATCGGGCCGTCCAGTTCTGGTTTCTGATCGTGGCCCTATGCCGGAGTTCGGCGGTCAAACTGTGACCTATTTCGATCCGGAGGATGTGGAGCAACTTGTTGAACGCTGGCTGAGTCTGTTATCCGATCCGGAGCAGGGGAACCGTCTTACGGCGGCAGCGATAGATCGGGTGTCCGCCATGCGGTGGGAGCGAACCGCTAGTTCGACTTGGGGCGTCATGGCCGAAGTTGTTCAAGCCAAGCCATGAAGCTGCTGGTCGTCAGCCAGTATTTCTGGCCTGAGAATTTCCGCATCAATGATCTCGTGGCTGACATGGTGGGGCGTGGCCATGAGGTTACGGTGCTGACAGGGCAACCGAATTACCCATCGGGACGTTTCTTTCCTGGCTATGGTTGGGTTCGGCCCCACACCGAAAGCTATCAAGGCGCGCGAGTCATCCGGGTGCCGTTGGTTCCCAGAGGGGGCGCCGGCGCCATCAGGCTGGCGCTGAACTACCTGTCATTTGCCGTTTTTGGCGCGCTGGGTGCCTGGCTAAGGCTTCGCGGCAAGTTTGACGCCATCTTCGTATTCGAAGTCTCACCCATCACGGTAGGCATCCCGGCCATTGTGGCCAGCCGGCGGTTCAATGCGCCCATTTTGTTCTGGGTGCTCGATTTGTGGCCAGAGTCCTTGACCGCCGCGGGCGGGGTGCGCTCACACGGGGTGCTGCGAGCAGTCGACCGCCTGGTGAAATGGATCTATCGAAACTGTGCCCGTGTATTGGTGCAGTCGCGTGCATTCGTGCCGGAAATTGCTCGCCATGGGGTGCCGGATTCAAACATTCTGTATTTCCCAAGTTGGGGCGAGTCACTGTTTCAACCTTTGCAGCAGGCGGATTCCAACTTGCTTCCGTTGTTGCCGGAAGGCTTCAAGGTGCTCTTTGCAGGCAATATCGGGGAGGCGCAGGATTTGCCGGCTGTTCTGAAAGCGGCAGAGCTTTTACGTGATCGTACCGATATTCATTGGTTGATTGTGGGCGAAGGACGCATGGCGGCCTGGGCAAAGGAAGAGGCGCTGCGGCGCGGCTTGTCGCGGGTGCATTTTCTGGGTCGCCATCCACTGGAGTCCATGCCGCATTTTTATGCGGCAGCGGATGCTTTGTTGCTCCCGCTCAAACGCGAACCCATCTTCGCGCTGACCATACCGGGCAAGCTACAATCCTACCTTGCATGTGCCCGCCCGATTCTGGCCATGCTGGATGGAGAGGGTGCCCGCATCGTCCAGGAGTCCGGGGCCGGTCTTGCCTGTCCGGCGGGTGATGCCGAAGGATTGGCGAGCCAGGTTCTGAAGCTGGCCGTCATGCCCGACGCTGAACGCCGGGCAATGGGGCAAAACGGGCGGCAATATTACGAGACGAACTTCGACCGGACTCGGCTGTTCGATCAACTGGAAACCTGGCTGGAAAACGCCATACAGGAAAGAAAATATTCAAAATGACAGAGCGCAATCCATTCGCGGGTAGCACCGTGCTGATTACGGGCGGTACCGGCTCCTTCGGACATGAGTTTCTGGATTATCTGAAGTCACGCGACTGCCGCGAAGTCCGCATTTTCTCGCGCGACGAGTTGAAGCAGGAACATATGCGGGTGGCGTTGGCCGACCCCAAAATCAAGTTCTATATTGGCGATGTGCGAGATCGCGACAGCGTGGACAATGCCATGCGGTCCGTCGATTACGTGTTCCATGCGGCGGCACTCAAGCAGGTTCCTTCCTGCGAGTTTTTCCCGATGCAGGCGGTGCTGACCAATGTGACCGGCAGCCACAACGTCATCGAGTCAGCCATGGCGCATGGCGTGCAGCGGCTGGTTTGCCTGTCTACGGACAAGGCGGTGTATCCGGTCAACGCCATGGGCATGACCAAGGCGCTGATGGAAAAGGTGACGCAGGCTGCGGCGCGCGCCGGCAGCAATGGCGGCACGATCCTGTCCAGCGTGCGGTATGGCAACGTGATGGCTTCGCGCGGATCGGTCATCCCTCTATTCATCAAGCAGATGCTCGAGGGCAAGCCGCTGACCCTGACCGTGCCGGAGATGACGCGATTCCTGCTGCCCTTGCCCTTGGCGATCGAGCTGGTGGCATTTGCCTTCAACCATGGCCAGCAGGGCGATCTGTTTGTGCGCAAGGCGCCGGCCTGTACGGTGGCGAACTTGGCGCAGGCCTTGAAGAACCTGTTCCATTCCGACGTGCCGATCCAGGTGATCGGCATGCGCCATGGTGAAAAAATATATGAAACCCTCGCCACCCGTGAGGAACTCGCCAAGTCGGAAGACATGGGCGACTACTACCGGGTGCCGATGGATGATCGTGATCTGAATTACAGCAAGTATTTCACCGAAGGCGATACGACCGAATCCGCGCTTGATGACTATACGTCGCACAATACCGAGCAGCTGGACGTGGCGGCGGTGGAAGCGCTGATATTGACCTTGCCCGAAGTACGGGAAGCCCTGCAGGCGGCGGGTCATGCATGAAGGTCAGCGCATGAAGATAGGTATTACCGGAGCTGAGGGTCTGATCGGCTGGCACCAACGGGCTTATCTCAAGACAATCGGAGGCGACCACGAGATTCGTTTCGCCAATCGTGAAACGTTCAAGCAGCCCGGCTTACTGGCGGCATTTGTCGACGGGTTGGATGCAATCATTCATCTGGCCGGGATGAATCGCGGTGACGATGCCGAGATTGAGGCTGCCAACGCAAGCCTGGCCCGCGATCTGGTTGCGGCCTGCGAGCAGACGGGAACCCGTCCTTTCGTGGTGTATGCCAATTCCATGCATGAGGATCGGGATACCGCGTATGGCCGTGGCAAGCGGGCTGCGGCCGAGACATTCCGCCGCTGGGCAGAGCAGCGCGGTGCAGGTTTCGCCAACCTGATCCTGCCGCATGTGTTCGGCGAATTCGGCAAGCCTTTCTACAACTCCGTCGTGTCGACGTTCTGCCATCAACTGGCGCGCCAGGAAACGCCGCAGATCATTACGGATGGCGACCTCGAGTTGTTGCACGTGCAGGACGTGGTGGCGCAGTGCTGGAAAGCAATCCAGGAAAACCAGCGGGGCGATATCCGCATGGCTGGCGTCGGCATGAAAGTCAGCGAACTGCTACGGCATCTGACCGCTATGCGTGACCGTTACCAGGCGATGGTGATGCCTCCGCTCGAATCCGCGCTGGATGTGCGTTTGTTCAACACACTGCGCTCCTATATTTTTCCCGCGCATTATCCGGTCGCGCTCACCCTGCACAGCGATGCGCGCGGCAGCCTGTTTGAAGTGGTCAAAAGCAACAGCGGCGGCCAGGTGTTCATGTCCACCACCCATCCTGGTATCACCCGCGGAAACCATTTCCACACTCGCAAGGTTGAGCGCTTTCTGGTGGCAAGCGGCGAGGCGGACATTCGCCTGCGCAAGCTGTTCAGCGATGAAGTGATCTGCTTCAAGGTGCGTGGCGACGTGCCTTGTTATGTGGATATCCCGACTTTTTATACCCACCACATTACCAATACCGGGCAGTCCGAACTGGTGACGTTGTTTTGGGCGAACGAGATTTTCGATCCGGCAGACTCTGATACTTTTCCAGAAGCGGTGGACGCGCCATGAACAAGAAACTGAAAGTCATGACGGTGGTCGGTACGCGACCTGAAATCATCCGCTTATCGCGCGTGCTGGCGAAGCTTGATCAATATACCGATCATGTTCTGGTTCATACGGGACAGAACTACGACTACGAATTGAACGAGATTTTTTTCGACGAACTGAATCTGCGTCGGCCTGATCATTTTCTTGAGGCGGTGGGCGGCAGCGTGGCCGAAACGATCGGCAATATACTGGCGCGCGTGGATCCGCTGCTGGAAAGCGAAAAGCCGGATGCCCTGCTGGTGCTGGGCGACACTAATTCCTGCCTGGCCGTCATAGCGGCCAAACGACGCAAGATTCCCATTTTTCACATGGAAGCCGGGAACCGCTGCTTCGATCAGCGCGTTCCTGAGGAAAGCAACCGCAAGGTGGTCGATCATCTTGCGGACATCAATATGCCGTATAGCGACATCGCGCGCGAATATCTACTGAGAGAAGGATTGCTCCCTGATCGCATCGTTAAAACCGGCAGTCCGATGCACGAGGTGATTCATCACTATCAGCCGCTGATTGAGGCATCTGACGTGTTGGTCCGCCTGGGTCTGGTGCCGGAGCAGTATTTTGTAGTGAGTTGCCACCGTGAAGAAAACGTGGACTCGGATCAGCACCTGGAGCAACTGGTGCGAACCCTGAATGGCCTGGCCGAGCAGTATGGATTTCGCATCATCATGTCCACGCATCCACGAACCCGCAACCAGCTGACATCGAGTGGCGCCCAGCTCAATCCATTGGTTGAACTTATGAAGCCCTTGGGCTTGCCTGATTATATCCAGCTGCAACGACATGCGCGCGCAGTGTTGTCCGACAGTGGGACGATTACTGAGGAATCCAATATCCTGAATTTCCCCGCGCTCAACATTCGCGAGGCGCATGAGCGTCCGGAGGGGATGGAGGAAGGCGCAGTCATGATGACTGGCCTGTCGCTCACGCGTATCTTGCAGGCACTGGACATTCTCGCCGACCAGCCACGGAATCAACGCCTGATTCATCTAGTGCAGGATTACGCAATCGAAAACGTGTCAGATAAAGTGCTTCGCATCATCCTGAGCTACACGGACTATGTGAAGCGCGTTGTTTGGCGGCAATGAAATTGCCAGCATGAAAATTGTGGTAACCGGTGCTACTGGGTTTGTTGGACGTGCATTGTCCAGCTATCTGAAGTTCAACAATCATATTGTCGTTCCCGCTGTTCGGCACACTTCCGGGCTGGTTCGTGAAATGGTTGTGGGCAATATTGATGCGGTAACGGATTGGCACCTCGCGCTAACCGGATGCGATGCAGTCGTGCATCTTGCCGCACGGGTCCATGTGATGAATGACACGGTACAGAATCCTCTGGCGCTGTATCGGGCAACCAACACCGACGCCACCCTCAATCTTGCCCGCCAGGCAGCCCAGGCCGGGGTGAAGCGCTTTGTGTTCATCAGCACCATCAAGGTCAACGGCGAAGGCAGCGACGCGCCTTACCGTGAAACCGATGCGCCGGCGCCCGAGGATGCGTATGCGATATCCAAGTGGGAAGCCGAGCAGGGTTTGCAGCGGATTGCACAGGAAACCGGCCTGGAAGTCGTCATCCTGCGGCCGCCGCTGGTGTACGGGCCGGGTGTGAGAGCGAATTTCCAGCGGCTGATCCACACGGTTGCGCGTGGCTGGCCCCTCCCATTGGGCGCAATCCGCAACCGCCGCAGCCTTTTGTATCTGGGCAATTTCGTCGATGCGATCCGGCTGTGCGTCGAGCACCCGGCTGCTGCGGGACAGACTTTTCTGCTGGACGATGGCCAGCCGGTTTCGACGCCGGAGCTGATCCGTGCACTGGCGTGTGCTTTGGCCCGGCCAGCGCGTTTGCTGTCGGTGCCTGTCGGCATGCTGGAACTGGCGGGGGCGCTGCTGGGCAAGCGCGCTGCTGTGTCTCGGCTGACTGGCTCGCTATTCGTGGATAGCTCGGTGATTCGATCGCGCCTGGGATGGATGCCGCCGTTTTCGATGCAAGCAGGCCTGGCTGCAACGGTGACAGCTTCAGCATGATGTGGCTCGCGCCTTTGTCTGCTTTTGTCATTTGCTGGTTGGCGCTGGCCGGGCTGCTGCGACGCGGCAATGGCTTACCGATGGATCATCCTAATGCGCGCTCGCTGCATGCGACGCCGACGCCGCGCATTGGCGGGTTGGGCATCATGACAGGGGTATTTGTGGCCGCTCTGTGGCTGGTCGATGGGGTGCTGCTGCCGGTGGTGTTGGCGGCATTCGCGCTGGCCGCGGTGTCGGTGCTGGACGATGTGCGGGGCCTGCCGGTTGCGGTGCGTTTTCTGGCGCATTTCGTTGCGGCGCTGGGTTGTTTGCTGGCGCTAGGGTTAACCGGCTGGGCCTTGTTCCTGGGTACGCTGGCGGTGGTGTGGATGACCAATCTGTATAACTTCATGGACGGTGCGGATGGGCTGGCGGGGGGCATGGCCGCAATCGGATTCGGTGCGCTGGCGCTGGCGGCATGGCTGGGCGATGCGCTGGAATTGGCCGCGTTTTGCGCGGCCATTGCGGCGGCGGCGCTGGCCTTCCTGCGTTTCAATTTCCCACCGGCTCGAGTGTTCATGGGGGATACTGGGTCGATCCCGTTGGGCTTCCTCGCGGCCGCACTTGGCATCCTGGGAGTGAGACAGAACCTCTGGCCATGGCTGTTCCCACTGCTGGTGTTCTCGCCGTTCATCGTCGACGCCAGCGTGACGCTCGCGCGGCGTGGTTTACGCGGCGAAAAAATCTGGCAGGCGCATCGCTCGCATTATTATCAGCGCGTGGTGTTGCTGGGGGCGTCGCATCGCCAGCTTGCGCTAGCCGCATACGGGCTGATGCTGATGTGCGCGGTGCTGGCATTTTCACTGCTAGCACAGCCGCGGCACGACCTGTGGGTGCTTATACTGTCGGTTGCATCCTACCTGTTGATCTTCCTTGCCATCGACCGGCGCTGGCATCGCACCCGCAATGAACATTAACCCGCGCACCCTCGTCATCATCCTGCACGATATCCTGGCGGCCACCTTCGCCTGGCTGGGTGCGTATTGGCTGCGTTTCAATCTGGCGGTGCCGCCTGAATTTCAGGCGGCTGCGCTGTCCACGCTGGCCTGGGTGGTGCCACTGCAGGCGCTGGTGTTCTGGCGCTTCGGCCTGTATCGCGGCATCTGGCGATTCGCCAGTTTGCCCGATCTCAAGCGCATTGTGCTGGCGATCGGGCTGGCGGCGGTGATGATCCCGGTCGTGTTGATCCTGTTCCGCGTCAACGCGGTGGTGCCGCGCTCGGTGCTGATCCTCGATCCGCTGCTGCTGGTCATTGTCATGGGTGGCAGTCGTCTGGCGTATCGCGCCTGGAAGGAACATCGCCTGGCCAGTGTCTTGCACCCGGACAGCAAGCCGGTGCTAGTCGCCGGGGCCGGCTCAGCGGCGGATTTTCTGTTGCGCGAACTGGCACGCAACCCAGCCGGGTTTCATGTGGTGGGCCTGCTGGACGACAGCCGCGACAAGCAGGGACGGTTGGTGCAGGGGATTCCGGTGCTGGGTACGCTGGCGGATGTAGCCGCCTCGGCGAAAAAAATGGACGTAGACGATGTCGTGCTGGCCTTGCCGTCGGCCGCGCACGAGGTGCGCAAGCGCATCACCCAGGCCTGCGCCGAAGCCGGGCTGAATGTCATGACGATTCCCTCGCTGGAGGATCTGGTGGCGGGCCGGGTTTCGGTATCGAGTCTGCGCCGCATCGAGCTCGACGATCTGCTGGGGCGCGACCCGGTTCAGCTCGACGACAGCGGTCTGCACCAATTGCTGACTGGGAAGGTGGTGATGGTGACCGGCGCGGGCGGCTCGATCGGTTCGGAGCTGTGCCGCCAGATTGCGCGTTTTGCGCCGGCAAAGCTGGTGTTGTTCGAGCAGTCCGAGCTTGCCCTTTATGCCATGGAGCAGGAACTGCCGCAGCGTTTCCCCACCATGCCGATTGACCCGGTGATTGGCGACGTGAAAAACGCGACCTGGGTGAATCAGGTCATGGCCGAGCAGCGCCCCGCCGTCGTGTTCCATGCCGCCGCCTACAAACACGTGCCGCTGATGGAGAACGCCAATGCGTGGGAAGCGGTGCGTAACAATGTGCTGGGTACGCAAGTGGTTGCCGCCGCCTCTCAGGCAAACGGTGTGGCCAAGTTCGTGATGATCTCCACCGACAAAGCGGTCAACCCGACCAATGTCATGGGTGCGACCAAGCGGTTGGCGGAGATGGCTTGTCAGGCCATGCAACGGGCGAGTGGAACGCATTTCGTGTCGGTGCGTTTCGGCAATGTGCTGGGTTCGTCCGGCAGCGTGATCCCCAAGTTCCAGAAACAGATCGAGGCGGGCGGACCGGTGACGGTGACGCATCCCGACATCACGCGCTTTTTCATGTCGATTCCCGAAGCTGCGCAGCTGGTTTTGCAGGCGGGACTGATGGGTGAGGGGGGCGAGATTTTCGTGCTGGACATGGGCGAGCCGGTAAAAATTGCCGAGCTGGCCAGGCTCATGATTCGCCTGTCAGGCGCGGACGAAAACCGCATTCACATCGAATACACTGGCCTGCGCCCCGGTGAAAAACTCTACGAAGAACTACTGGCCGACGATGAATCCACGCTGCCCACCCCGCATCCCAAACTGCGGGTGGCGAAGGCGCGCGCGGCGGATGCTGGCTGGTATGCCGAATGTCTGGCCTGGCTGGCGCATCCCGATACCTACGACGAAGCGACGGTCAAACGCCAGTTGAAGACCTGGGTGCCGGAATACCAGCCGGAGTCGATGTGAGCAGTTTCGACTTCGTTTTCCCGAAACGAACCGTATCGTGAGCAGCCCCCGTGTGCGCGTCAAGGTGATCACCGGCTTGCCGGTCAGCACCTGGCTGCATCAGTTTCCCCATGGCGAGCCGGTGTGGGGCGATTGCGAGTTTGTGTTTGACCGCGCGACGACTGATTACGACTGGCTGCTGGTGTACGACGACGTGCCCGCCCGCCCGGGTGAGAACAAGAAAACCAGCCATGAAACGCTGGCTTGCCCGCGTGCGCACACCCTGCTGGTGACTACCGAACCGTCGTCGGTCAAGATTTACGGCAACGATTTCACCCGCCAGTTCGGCGCAGTGTTGACCAGCCAGCCGGCGTGGGCGCTGCCGCATCCGCAGCGGATTTTTTCGCAGCCCGCGCTGCACTGGTTTTATGGCTTGGGCAGCCGCGAGATCGTGCCGTTCGACGACATGCTCGCGCATCCGCCAATGGACAAAAGCTGTGATGTGTCGATGGTGTATTCGCCCAAGGCGATGCGCCACACGCTGCACCATCACCGCGCCCGCTTCATGCGCTGGCTGGTCGAGCATATGCCCGAGCTGGAACTGTTTGGCCGCCACACGTCGCGGCCGCTGGACGACAAGGCCGACTGCCTGCGCGACTACCGTTACCACATTGCGATCGAGAATTTTATCGGCGAGCACCACTGGACCGAGAAGCTCGCCGATTCGTTTCTGGGACTGTCGCTGCCTTTTTACTATGGCTGCCCCAACGCGGAGGCGTATTTCCCGGCCGAGAGTTTTATCCGCATCGACATCCACGATCCGGCCGGCGCGCTGAATATCATTCGCACGGCGATTGCCAACAAGGAATACGAGAAACGCCTGCCCGCGCTGATCCAAGCCCGACGTCGCGTCATGTTCGAACACAACCTGTTTGCCGTGGCCGCGCGCGAAATTGCGCGATTGCATTGGGGCGATGCGAGAATCGAACCAGGCGCGGCGATTCTGTCGCGTCGCGCCATGCGCCTGTCGAGTCCGGCGGTGGCACTACGCGATGTGTACGGCAAGTTGCGCGGCCGCCTGCTGCATCTGCCCGGCGCGATCAGCGGCAGGTCCTAGCGATCAGCGGCGCGGTGTGCGCGCCAACTGCGCATACAGCGCCAGTGTCTGCTCCAGCATGGCCTTCAGGGGGAAGAGGTCGCCTGTGGGCACCGCCTCGGGCTGTTGCAGCAGCTGTGCGATGCGCTGGGCAGTTTCGTCGATTTTGTTAAGCGGCAACAGCCCGGCCGGGTAGATGACGCGCAGGATTTCACCGACGCCGCCATAGTCGTAGCCGGCCGTCGGCACGCCCAGTCGCAGCGCCTCCAGCGTGGTGCGGCCGAACGATTCTGGCTGGGTGGAAAGCGACAACACCAGGCTGGAGATTGCCAGGATGTTTTTCAGATCGTCGCGCTGCCCGGTGAAGCTGATATCGGATTCCAGCCCTAAGCTGCGCACGCGATAGCGCAGCTTCTGCAAGTAGCGCTGCTTGGAAGCGGAGGCGCCGCCGACGATCAATCCATGCACGGACACGCCACGGCGCTTCAGCCGTGCAATGATTTCGAGGAAGTCTTCGTGTCCCTTGAGCCGGGTGATGCGGCCGGGCAGGGTGAGCAGCGGCTTGCCGGCGGCGAGCGGAAATTGCGTGAAAAACACCTGCTGCCAGGCCGGATCGGGTTTCCAGCCATGCGGATAGACGTGTCCATCGACCCCGCGATGAATGACCTGGATGCGCCACGGCAGGGTGTCGGGATAGGCGCGCAGGATGTAATCGCGCACGGTATCGGATACCGCGATCACCCGCTCGCCCTGTGCCATGATGCGGCTGTAGCGATTGACGCCATACAGGCCATGCACCGTGGTGACGAAACGCGGGCGCGTGGAAGGGTTCATGCCGCGCCAGGCCAGCCAGGCGATCCATGCCGGCACACGCGAACGCGCGTGGATGATGTCCACTTTATGTTCGAGCAAAAAACGCCGTAACTTGCCGACGAGCAGCAGTGTCTTGAAGGATTTTTTGCCGATCGGCCAGGTGAAGTGCTTGGCGCCGCATTCGGTCAGCGGCTTGACCATGCGCCCGCCCGCCGACATCACCAGGGCACGGTGTCCGTGCCGTACCAGCGCGTGAGCGACTTCGAGCGTGCCGCGTTCCACCCCGCCGGATTCCAGCGCGGGCAACAGTTGCAGGACGGTCAGTTTTTCTTTTTCTCTCTCTTGAGCCATTCCAGAATCCAGTGTGCGCAGCGGTCGGCCTCGGCCAGCGGGTGCGTATTGGGGTGCAGCGCGCCGTGCGCGCACCAGTTTACAAAGCGGGTGACGCGCTGTGCGTCGGCGAGATGGGCGATGGCCCGGCCCACGCGGCTTGTCGGGTTGACCGGCAGGTCGAACACGCCGACAGCCGCACCCGCCGTCAGCGCTTCGTACACCATCGATGCGCTGTCCGGCGTCACCCACACGGTACCGCTTTGCGCGAGCTGGGCCGGCAGCCAGTCGGGTGACGTGGCGGTGTGGGGGACGACAGCGAGATTGGGGGCGGGCGGCAGCTGCGCCAGAAAATCGGCCGGGGTGCGACGCGAGGTGGCGAGCGTCCAGCGTGTTTCCGGAGTGCGCGCAAGAATGCTCTTGATCTGAACCTGCACTGCATCGCTGTCCCACTCGAAATGCGGCGAGACGCCGCCGATCAGAATCAGGCCCAACCTGGGATCCAGGGTGTTCGACGAACGGATGCGATTCAACGCGCCTTCGGTTACCAGAGTGTGCGTATCCGTCGCCACCCCGTCATGCGCCGGCAGAATGCAGAGATCGAATCGTGCGCGCGGCACGCTGGGATTCATCAGCACAATGCTGCGTCCGCCGCATGCGCGCCGCGCAGCCAGCAGGGTGAGATGGGTTGCGTGCCCTGCGCCGATGATCAGGTCAGGCGCGGGGAGAGAGGAATACGGCGCGCGCTTGAGCAGCAGCGCCAGCCAGGCACGCCAGATCGACAACGCAGACAGGCGATACGCTTCGGTTGGCATAGCCCGCGACAACGCCTCGGCCAAACCAAGCGACTGGTTCATGTGCCCCGGCTTGCCATCGACGACCATCCAGATAATCAGCGGACGCATCGCAGCCGATTCAGGCTGTGTCGTCATGGGCGGCATGCCGGGAGAGGGGGCAAGGCATTCAGGTATGGAACGGATTGAATTGTCGCGAAGTGTAAATCATCTCGCACAGTCCTGGCCCGGCAAGTTCAGGGATGATCAGCCCAACTGCGCGTCAGTGTCGCCTCCCAGCTGTAGGGGGCGGGCTCGATCGCAGGCGTCTTGCCCTCCATCAGGTCGACCAGCAGCTCCGCCGATGCAGGCGCCATCGTCACCCCATAGCGGTAATGCCCGGTATTGACGAACACATTGTCAAAATCCGGATGGCGGTCGATGACGGGAATGTTGTCGGGCGAACCCGGCCGCAGCCCGGCCCAGTGCCGGACCGGCTGGGCCGAGGCCAACGCGGGCAACAACTCGGCGGCTTCGTTATGCAGCCGCTGGCGGGTTGCCTCGTCGGTCGACTTGTCGAATCCGACATCCTCCAGCGTGCTGCCCACCAGAATATGGCCGTCAAGGCGCGGGATCAGGTATAGCCCGTTGCGGAACAGAATCGTATCCAGAACACCACATGCGAGCTTGAAAAGAAGCATTTGACCGCGTATTGGACGGATGTTCGGTGCACCGGGACATCCGTCCATGCCTAGTCCTGACCAGGCGCCCATGGCCAATACAACCTGGTCGACCCGGATGTCGCCCGTATATGTTGAAACTGATTGCAGATGACCTTCCCGACGTTGCATCCGTAAGGCCGAAGTGTTTTCGATGATTTCGCCCCCGCGACTTTTGACTGCGGAAGCCAGCGCACTGATCAGTCTGGGATTTCTGACTTGCGCGATGCTCGGGAGCCATAGCGAAGCGCGATGATCCGGAGACAGGTCTATCGACTCGGCAGCGAGGTGGGCTTCGACCTGATGTGCGACACACCAGTCGATAGCCTTTTCCGGAGAGTCAACATCCATTACCCGCATGCCGCACTGCCAGTATTCAGTTGGCAAGCCTGAACAGTCCTCGATGTCCGCAGCCCAGTCCGCATACATGGCCATGGCCTGCAACGCGATTGTGGATACGGATTCGCTGTATCCCCATGGCAACAGTGGGGAGAGAATGCCTCCGCCCGCCCATGAAGACTCGCGACCGGCCGTCACGCGTTCGAGCAGGGTGACTCGATACCCTCGTTGCAGCAGGGCATACGCAGTGCTCAGGCCAGTTATGCCCGCGCCGACGATTAGGACGTGAGTCTTCAATTTCCCGAGACTCCTCCGGCAAAAGGCCCGTTGCCTACGACTAAAGTTGTATTTTCAAATTCCGCATAACGTGGGAATCTCGCCGGATCCTTAAAAAGAGTGGGGGAGAAGGCTATGCGGCAAAAGGGGCTAACGCTGGTCGAGTTGATGGTGGTGATGAGCATAGTTGCAATTTTATTGGCGATCGTTGTGCCAAGCTACGCCTATTTTTCCACCATCAACCGGCTTGCTGCATTGACGAACGGATTGGCCGGCGCTTTTCAAACTGCGCGTTCGGAAGCGATACGGCGCGCGTTGCGCGTCAGCGTATGCAAGAGCAAGACGGCGATGAGTACGTCTCCGGGTTGCGATTCGGGTGCGAAATGGTCGGACGGCTGGGTGATTTTCGTCGATGGAGGCACGAAGGGGGTGCTGGATGGGAGTGACCAGGTATTGCGCGTGGCGGATGCGCAATCGACCAAGGCAACCGTCAGTACAACGAATTTCACAACCTACGTCAGCTATCTGCCAAGTGGCCAGAGCCAGGGCCCAAGCGGGCTCGGAAACGGCAGGATCAGCCTATGCCTTATGGGAGAAAGCCGTAGCCTGATCATCAACAACACCGGTCGCATTCGCGTCAGCCAGGGTGGCTGCTGAATCGGGCTTTAGAAAACCATGGATTAAGCCGATAAAGCGTTTGGAGCGTTCTGCAGACAGGTTTTGCCGCTCGTAAGCAGATAACCCCCACTCGTCCAGTCGCGCTGGACATTGCCCATCGGGCGCTACTAAGGTAACTCCATGGAAAAATATCAGAACAATTCGTCGATTGGCTGGGAACCCCGGGGGCGCGGTTTCACACTGATCGAGCTCGTGGTGACCCTCGCCGTGCTGGCGATCGTTCTGGCGATAGCCATTCCCAGCTTTCAGGACTTCTTGCGCCGGAACCGGGTGGCCGCCGAGACCAACAACCTGACCTCGGCGCTGGCGCTTGCCCGTTCCGAGGCGGTCAAGCTTGCGCAGCGCGTCACCGTATGCGGGGTGGCCGATCCCAGTGCGGAAACCCCAGCTTGTGCGGACGATTCATGGTCTTCTGGATGGATCGTCTTCGTCGATACCGGAGACGTGGGCGATGCAACGGGAGACACCATATTGAGAGTGCAGCAGCCCAACGCGGCGGATGCCCCCGACATCACGCCCGATGACAATTTTTCCACCTATATCAGCTACCTGCCTTCGGGCGTCAGCCTCGGCGATGGTGGGGCGGCCAGCGGCACGTTCGGTCTGTGCATCGATTCCGAATCGCGTGAGGTCGATGTCGGCCCAACCGGACGCATCAGCATCTCCAACGGGGCCTGCCCATGAAAAACCAAACTTCATCCCTTCCGGTTTCCTCGCGCCGCAGTCAGCAGGGGGTGACCCTGCTGGAAGTTCTGATCTCGATCGTCGTGCTGGCGATCGGTCTGCTCGGTTATGCCGGGCTGCAAACGGTTTCCCTCAAAAACAACCTCAGCGCCTATCACCGCAGCCAGGCCACCATGCTGGCCTACGACGTGATCGACCGCATCCGCGCCAATCGCCCGAACTGTGAGAGTTATGAACTGGATTTTGGCGCGGTACCCGTCTTTGGCGACCTCGCCAACTGGAAGGCGGGCGTGGTTGATGCCTTGCCAGACGCGGATGCGGAAATCCAGTTTGACCCCGCCGAATGCGCTGCGGGGACTTCTACCGTTGCGAAAGTCACCTTGCGCTGGGACGACAACCGCGATGGCGACGCCTTCGAATTTGTGACGGAGACCGCATTGTGAAGCGCCATACGATCAACTCACGCAGAACCCAGTACGGTCTGTCTCTGGTCGAGCTCATGATCTCCCTGCTGCTGGGCGGCCTGGTCATCGCTGCTGTCGGCGCGGTCTACCTGGGCAGCCGCCAGTCCTTCCAGACGCAGGACGCCATGGCCCGCATGCAGGAAGGTGCGCGCTATGCGTTCGAGACCATGGGGGTCGACTTGCGCCAGGCCGGCTTCGGTTGTTATCAGGCTCCGGGCGCTGCGCCCGATGCGACCTGGTACAAGAACGTATTCAAGGAACCCCTGCGTGGATACAAGGACGGGGCAGGCCTTCCTGCTGACATCACCGGTGAAATCGCGGATACCGATGCCCTGATGGTGCTGCGTGCGGACAAAAGCCGCGGAGTGCTGATCACCGCCGCAGGGACTGCGGCGGCCGACGTGCCGTTCGAGGTTGGTGGCTTGGCGGTGGTGACCGATTATTCCGATGCCAGCCAGTATGAGGCGACGGCCGCGGCCGGGGCGACCTATACGCTTGGGGCTGCCGAAGCCTGCAAAACCGGGTTGGCCGATGGCGCCAACAATTATCTGCTGCCGGTGGCCGGGCATCTGTATTTCATCCGCGATAACGCGGCGGGCCAGCCCAGCCTTTACCGTGAAACGCTATTGGCAGACGGCACGGCCGAAGCCCAGGAGCTGGTTGAAGGCGTGGAAGACATGGTGATCAGTTACGGCGAGGACACGAGCAACACCGTGGCTTATTGTCCTGAAGATGCCACGCGCTGCTCCGCCGATGTGTATGTCGATGCCGATGCCGTCACCAACTGGAATCGCGTGGTCAGCGTGCGCATCGAACTGACCATGCGCACCGTCACGGACAACCTCGCGACCGAAGTGGGCGCCGAAGGCGACCGGCGGATTCGCAAAACCTTCACCTCTACCATTGCCGTGAGGAATCGGCTATGAAGCCCGTTGCCATGAATTCAACGCAGAAACAGCGCGGGGTCACCCTGATCGTGGCGCTGATCTTTCTGGCGATTCTCACCTTGCTGGGGATCACTGTCGCCCGCACCACCAGCATGGAAGAGCGCATGGCCGGCAATACGCGCGACCGCGATCTGGCGTTTCAGTCCGCTGAAGCCGCGCTCCGGGACGCCAGTAACGACTTGCCCGGTTTTTTAGATCCCCTGGATCCTGATCCTTTTGACGGCACGACGGCGGGCCTGATAGATGGAACCGGTGCGGCCCATGCAAACGACCAGGCTTATTGGAATGGGTATGACTGGGAGGGCAGCTCCCAGGAAGCCACGGTTGATTTTGAACTCGTTGCCAGCCCCCCACGCTATGTCATCGAAAAGCGGCCCAATACGGGCCCGATCGCTACGCCGACGGAGCATTGGCGCATTACGGCACGCGGGGTGGGCGGCTCCACTAACACCGTTGTAATTTTGCAGGCCGGTTTCGAGAGACCGCCTGCTCCCTGAACATTTAGTACGACTTAAGTAGGAATGAGAAAGGATGTGCCCCATGAACCTCTATCCCCGCATTCGCAAGGCCGTTACCTGGTTGTTGCTGGGCAGCAGCGTTGGTTTGATGGTTGAACCGGCCGGCGCCGCACTCAGCATTTCCGAAACGCCGCTCTTCCTCACGGTTTCGGTTGCGCCCAACGTGATCGTCACCCTGGACGACTCGGGCAGTATGGCGCGGGCCTACGCCCCGGATCTGTGCGGGGGGTCAGGTTATGTATGCGCCACGCTGACCAACCGCTGGACCAAATCCAGTCGCGGCAACGCCATGTATTACAACCCCAATATCACCTACCCGCCGCCGCTCAAGGAGGATGGCACGCCGCTTTCGACTTCGTTTACCGCGGCCTATGTCAACGGCTTCGATCCCGCCTGGGGAACGCCGGTCAATCTGGGTTCGGACTACCGACCCACGGCGATGCTGTATTTCCCCAGCGCCGGAGGACGTAATCATCAATACATGAGCCACTACACGGCGACCACCGACCTGACGAAGCCTACAGCGACGGGTTCGCACACGGATACCGGGATGATGGTGGGCGTGAACGACGGCGGAAGCACCGCACCTCGATTTGCGATCACTGATTTCGTGAACGCTGATGGCTCTGCATCGGGAGAGGATCCGGGAACCAATCTGATCAGTGTGACGGTGAACGGCACCGCAGCGACTGATGTGGGGACCTTCGACCTGCCGTGCACTAACGGCAATGACCCCGGCAGTAATGATCAGTACAAGACCAATATTTCAGGCACAACTCTGACGCTGTGTTTCCGCGACAGGGACGCGATGTACGGCAAGACGGTTGTGGTTACACACAAAGTTTCCGGTGCAGGTACGGCTCCTGTCACTGCCACAGACCCCACCACTGCTTATTATTATGTTTTCGATTCAAGCAATAGCGGCTGCGATGGTACCGATCAGGATAACGACTGTTACGATGTCAAGATTGTGGGCAGCGCATCGGGTCCGAGTGGGACGGACGAACGCCAGAATTTTGCCAATTGGTATTCGTTCTATCGCACCCGCAATCTGGCGACCATGGCCGCAGCCTCGCGCGCGTTCGTGGATTTCGATCCCTCGACCCGGCTTGCGTGGCAGGCACTTAATAGTTGCCGGGGTTCGGCGTCCAGTTTGGTGACTACCGATTGCGAAGGCTGGGAAACCACATCGACCAACTTCAGCAATGCCATCAAGCCCTTTACCGGCACGCACAGGCAGAATTTCTACAAGTGGTTGTTCCGCCAGAAAACCAATAACTCCACGCCCTTGAAGGCAGCGACGCTTCGCGCCGGCGCGTATTTCTCGACGACTGGCGAGAACTCTCCCTACGACGACGACCTGACTGCTGCCGGATCCGTGAGCGGGTCGAGCGGGCAATTGTCCTGCCGCAAGAACTTCCACATTTTGATGACGGATGGCGTGTGGAATGAGAGCACGACTGTCCCTTCTCCGATCGATAAAGCAGACAACAGCCTTGCAGCACCCTACAAAGGTGCCACATCGAGTACTTTGGCGGACATTGCCTACTACTACTGGGCCACCGATCTGACGACGCTGACCAATAATTTGACGCGCTTCATGCCAGCAAAAGAAAAGACCGACGCGCTGGCTTACGCCAATCCACGCAACGACCCCGCGACGCACCAGCATATGGTCAATTACACGGTTGGCCTGGGTTTGGGCTCGTTCCTGATCGAGTCAGGGTTGACCTGGGGAGGCGATACCTATTCGGGTAGTTTTATCGCGATCAACGGGGGAACGCCTTGGCCAGTCCCCAGCAACAACAGTGAAAACAACGTGTCCGATCTGTGGCACGCGGCGATCAACAGCCGTGGGCGCTTCTACAGCGCGGACGATCCGAAAAGCCTGATCGAGGCCTTTGCCAGTATTGGAAGCGCGATCAGGGATGCCGAGCCGTCCGCGGCGGCGCTGGCCGCCAACTCGACCAGCATCGAGGGCGACGCCTATGTGTATCAGGCGATCTTTTCCAGCAGTGACTGGAGCGGCGATCTCAAAGCCTTCCCCGTCAGCGATAAAGGCGTTGTGAGCGAAACGCCAACCTGGACCGCGTCCGGGAAAATGCCAGCCGCAGCTTCGAGAAACATCTACACCATTAATGGATCCAGCGGGGTGGACTTCAACTGGGGCGAGCTCTCGGTGGCGAAGCAAACCGCCCTCAATACCAATGCCTCGGGAACGGTAGACAGCTTAGGAGAAGACAGGCTCAACTGGCTGCGCGGCGTGCAGACGAAGGAAGAGTCGAAATCTGGCGGCGTTTTCCGCAACCGCGCGACCATTCTGGGCGACATCATCAACTCGGATCCGGCGTACGCGTACCAGGAAGATTTCGGTTACGCCACGATGAAAGGCACGACGGCAGCGGAAGCGGAAGCAAGTCTTTACGCAGCCTATGTGTCCGGCAAGAGTTTGCGGACCGCCGCAGTGTTCGTCGGCGGCAATGACGGGATGCTGCATGCCTTCAGGGCTGATACGAGCACCGATGCGGGCACGGAGCTCTTCGCTTTCGTGCCGAATGCGGCCTACGCGACTCTCAGCAAGCTGACCGATCCGGCGTATTCGCACAAGTACTTTGTCGATGCCGGCCCGACTCTGGGCGATGCCTATTTCGACGGCGGTTGGAAAACCATGCTGGTCGGCGGACTGGGCGGTGGCGGTCAATCTGTTTACGCGCTGGATGTCAGCAATGTCGCCAGCCCGTCGGCCAGCATGGTGAAATGGGAATACACCGATACCGATCTGGGCCTTACATACAGCAAGCCGCAGATCGTGCGCCTGAATAATGGCGCTTGGGCAGCCGTGTTCGGTAACGGATTCAATAGCACAACCGACAAGGCTTTCCTCTACATCGTCGATATCGGGACAGGAACGTTGATCAAGAAGATTCCCGTGGGGCCCTCGATCAGCGCCAATGGATTGTCGACGCCCGTACTCTACGATGCAAACGAAGACAAGATCATGGACCTCGCCTATGTGGGCGATTTGCAGGGAAATCTCTGGAAAATCGACCTCGGCAGCGACGATGAGGATGACTGGGCCGTTGCCTACTCGGGCGTACCGCTGTTCACCGCGCGCAACGCGAGCGGAGAGGTGCAGCCGATTCATTCCCAGCCCGTCCTGGGGTCGGAGCCGACTCCTTCGGCTCCGACCGGGGTGATGGTGTACTTCGGTACGGGCCAATATCTGGAGGGCGACGATGTGTCGGACAAGACCGTCCAATCCTTCTACGGGATATGGGATTCGGGCTCGGCCATCGCCACAACGGATCGCAGCGCTTTGCAGCAGCAAACCATCAGTGCCACGACCAAGGAGTTTGGCAGGGAGGTGCGGGAAACGTCGGCGAATACGGTGGACTGGACCTCGAAGCGTGGCTGGTACATGGATTTCGATGTGACAGATTCTGCCGGCGAGCGAGTCGTGACACAGGCGCTGTTGCGCTACGACCGTGTCATTTTTCTGACGCTGATTCCGTCTACGGAGGTCTGCAATCCCGATGGCGAAAGCTGGTTGATGGAACTGGACGCCTTGACCGGATCGCGCACGGCGGTATCAAGCTTCGACTTTTCGGGTGACCCCAGTGGCGGGTTTGACGGCTCATTCGATAGCGCGGACCTGCTGGCGAGCGGCGCAACCGCCAGCGGCATCAAGACCACGGTGGGGATTACCAAAACCCCGGCCTGGTTCACCGGGGACTCAGGCAAGGATTACAAGGTGCTGACAGGTACCACGGGCGGTATCGAGTCGGTCGGCAACAAAGGTGGCGGTAGTCCTCCTCCGCCGGGTGGCGTTGGAACATTACGCCGTACTTACTGGCTGCAGATCCAGTGAACCGGGAAGAGGGGAAATCCATGAACGCACTCAGACGGCATAAGGGGTTCACGCTCATCGAATTGATGATCGTGGTGACCATTATCGGGATACTGGCGGCGATTGTTTATCCTTCTTACCAGAAGTATGTGAAGCGTGCGAACCGGGTGGATGCACAGGCCGTCATGCTGGAAAACGTGCAATTCATGGAACGCTACTTCACCAGCAATACGACCTACGAAGATGCGGCTCTACCCAAAACGGTGTCCGGCTCGGGCAAGTACACGATTTCATTTAGTGTCGATCCGACCGCTACGGCTTTTACCATTCGGGCGGTGCCGGTGGATGGGTATACCGATGCGGAATGCGGCACCATGACCATCAGTCAAACGGGAGCTAAAACCGAGTCGGGGACAGGCAGCCTGTCCGACTGCTGGAAGAGTTGATTCGCTGAACAGGCGCGTTCTAGCTGCCCAGACCCTTGGGCAACGGGAATGCGACGTTCTCGATCACGCCCTCGTATTCCTGGATGGATTCGGCCCCCAGGTCTTTCAGCCGGTCGATCACCGCCTGCACCAGCACATCGGGTGCCGAGGCTCCGGCCGTGATGCCGATCCGAGCCTTGTCGGCAATCCAGCTTGCGCGGATTTCTTCCGCGCTATCGACCATATAGGCCTGTACGCCAAGGTTTTCAGCAACTTCGCGTAGCCGGTTCGAATTGGAACTGGTCGGCGACCCCACCACGATCACGACATCACATTGTGGCGCCAGCGCCTTGACCGCATCCTGGCGGTTTTGCGTGGCGTAACAGATATCGTCTTTTTTTGGTCCGATGATGTTGGGGAAGCGTGCGCGCAGGGCCTCGACCACGCGCGCGGCATCGTCGACCGACAGCGTGGTCTGGGTGACGTAGGCCAGCTTGTTGGGATCACTGACCTCTAGCGTGGCGACGTCTTCCGGTGTCTCAACTAGGTGCATGCCGCTGTTCGACTGCCCCAGTGTGCCCTCGACTTCGGGGTGGCCTTTGTGGCCGATCATCACGATCTCGTAGCCCTTGTCGTGCATCTTGCTGACTTCGACGTGCACCTTGGTGACGAGCGGGCAGGTGGCATCGAATACGTTCAGTCCGCGCGCTTCGGCTTCGGCACGCACGGCTTGCGACACGCCGTGCGCGCTGAAGATGACGGTGGCGCCGGTGGGCACTTCGGCGAGTTCTTCGACGAAGATTGCACCTTTGGATTTGAGGTCGTTGACGACGAAAGTGTTGTGGACGACTTCATGCCGCACGTAAATCGGCGCGCCGAATTTTTCCAGTGCGCGCTCGACGATGGCGATGGCGCGATCAACCCCGGCGCAAAAGCCGCGCGGGTTGGCGAGAAGAATGGTGGGCATCATGGGCGGTACCGTGTCACAGAATGCGGACGATTTCCACTTCGAACTCGATGGACAAATCCGCGAGCGGATGGTTGAAGTCGACCTTCACTGCATCGACGCCGATTTCGAGAATGCGGCCGGCCACGGTCTGGCCGCTGGGCATGGCGAATTCGACCAGTTGATCGACCTCGAATGTCATGTCGTTGGGCATATCGGTTTTGGGCAGCGTCTGGATCAGTTCGGCCTGGCTCGCGCCGAAGGCCTGCCAGGCGTCGAGCAGGAATACATGGCGTTCGCCGGGAGTGAGGTCGATCAACCATTGTTCGAGCATCGGCGCCAGAGTGCCGTCGCCGAGCGTAATGGTTTCGGGTTCGGCGTCGTCGAAGGTGGAAATGATGTCGTCGCCGCCGCGCGGGCGCAGTGCATAGCGAAGCTGGAGCGTGTCGCCCGCGGCAACGGTGCGCACAACGTTCATGCAGCCCCCTTCGGCGCGGCGGATTGGCCGCGCAGGCTGTCCCAGATCAGCAGGGCGGCGCCGACGCTGATGGCAGAATCGGCGACATTGAACGCCGGGAAACTGAACTGCTGGTAGTGGAAATACAGGAAGTCCACCACGTGGCCCAGCACCACGCGGTCGATGACGTTGCCGAGCGCGCCGCCGAGAACCAGTGCTAGCGCAAAAGCCAGCCGTGGCTCGTGGGCATGGCGTTTGAGCAGGCGCACGCTGATGACCGTGGCGATGACGCCGACCGCGATGAAGAACCAGCGCTGCCAGCCACCGGCGTCGGCCAGAAAGCTGAATGCCGCGCCGGTGTTGTGCACCCGCACCAGCGAGAAGAACGGCAACACCGGCACGGCTTCCTGGAAATCGAGGGTGGAGGAAATCCACCATTTGGTCAGGTGGTCGGCCACGATCACGGCGAAGGCGAGGCCCAGCCATTTGAGCAGGGTCGGGGTCAGTGGTTTAAGCATGGCTGCGTATCTCGCCAGCGCCATAGAGATTGCTCACGCAACGTCCACACAGGCCGGGATGGTCGGCGTGCGTATCGACGTCGTCACGGTAATGCCAGCAGCGCTCGCATTTCTTTGCGATGCTCGGCGTGACGTCGATCCGGTCGACATCGGCAGCAACCACGCGTGCTTGCGAAGTGATCAGCACAAAGCGCAGGTCGTCGCCCAGCGGCGCCAGCAGAGCCTGGGTATCGGGACTGGCGTGCAGCGTGACGTCAGCCTGCAGCGACGAGCCGATGCCGCCGGCGACGCGCACGGTCTCCAGTTCTTTCTGCACCTCGGCGCGGATGGCACGGATGCGTGTCCAGCGGTCGAGCAGATTGGCCTCGTCGGATTGCGCAGGCAGTTCGTGCCAGGTATGCAGGAACACTGAATCCTCGCCCGCCAGCTGCATCCACACCTCTTCGCCAGTAAACGACAGAATCGGCGCCATCCAGCGCACTAGCGCCTGCGTGATGTGGAACAGTGCGTTCTGCGCGGCACGCCGGGCGAGACCGTCGGCGGCGCTGGTGTAGAGCCGGTCTTTCAGAATGTCGAGGTAGAAGCCGCCAAGGTCTTCGGAGCAGAAACCTTGCAGCTTCTGCACGATGAAGTGGAATTCGTAGGCGTCGTAATGCGCCTGCAGTTCGCCCTGCAACTGGCGCGTCAGCGCCAGCGCGTAGCGGTCAATTTCCAGCCAGTCCTCGACCGGCAGCGCATGCGCCCGGGGGTCGAAGTCGGACAGGTTGGCGAGCAGGAATTTCAGCGTGTTGCGAATCCGGCGATAGCCTTCCACCACGCGCTTGAGAATTTCGTCCGAGATGGTGAGCTCGCCGGAATAGTCGGTGGTCGCCACCCACAGCCGCAGGATGTCGGCACCGTACTGGTCCATCACCTTTTGCGGCGCGATGACATTGCCTTTCGACTTGCTCATCTTGTGGCCCTTGCCATCCACTACAAAGCCGTGGGTGAGCAAAGCCTTGTACGGCGCGTGGCCGTCGGTGGCGCAGCCGGTGAGCAGGGAAGACTGGAACCAGCCGCGATGCTGGTCCGAGCCTTCCAGATACAGGTCCGCAGGATGCGCGAGATCGGGCCGGCGTTTCAGCACACAAGCGTGGGTGACGCCGGAATCGAACCAGACGTCGAGCGTGTGGCCGGTCTTGTTGTAGTGCGCCGCATCCTCGCCCAGCAGTTCGGCCGGGTCGAGCGCGAACCACGCTTCGATGCCGGCCTGCTCAACGCGCTTGGCTACGATTTCCAGCAGTTCCGCCGTGCTTGGATGCAGCTCGCCGGTTTCCTTGTGGGTGAAGAAGGGCATCGGCACGCCCCAATTGCGCTGGCGCGAGACGCACCAGTCGGGGCGGTTTTTGATCATCGCCTCCAGCCGCGCGCGACCCCACGCCGGGAAGAATTGCGTGGCATCCACCGCTGCCATCGCCTGTTGGCGCAGCGACTTCTGCTCACTGCTTCCCGCTTCCTGCTCACCCACGTCCATCCCGATAAACCACTGCCGTGTCGCGCGGAAAATAATCGGCGTCTTGTGGCGCCAGCAGTGCGGGTAGCTGTGCAGCAGCTTTTCATGCGCCAGGAGATTGCCGCTGGCTTGCAGCGTTTCGACGATCAGCGGGTTGGCTTGCCAGATGCTCATGCCGCCGACCAGCGGCACGCTGGCATAGAAGCGGCCGTCGTCGCCCACCGGGTTGTCAACCTTGAGGCCATAGCGGCTGCCCACCACATAGTCGTCGAGGCCGTGGCCGGGGGCGGTGTGCACGGCACCGGTGCCGGCGTCGGCGGTGACGTGGTCGCCGACGATCACCGGCACTTGGCGCTCCTGGAACGGATGCCACAGCAGCACGCCTT
>JBGSZD010000042.1:0-4790 GCA_041750575.1 Thiobacillus sp.
CGCGCGCGCCGAATCCGGCGAAGCCGTGGCGGCGGCTGCGCTCGATCTCTTCATCGACTTGTACGGCGCCTGGGTGGGCAATGTCGCGCTGCTGTACCAGCCGTTCGGCGGTTTGTATATCGCCGGCGGCGTAGCAACGCACATGACCGAGCGGATAGGCGCGCCGCGCTTCATGGCCGCGGCGGCCGACAAAGGACGGATGCGCGGGGTGGTCGAGCGCACGCCAGTTTATCTGATTACCTGCAAGCGGCTGGGCGTGCAGGGCGCGATTGCACATGCGCTGGCTCGGCCAAACAAGGCTTTACCGCAGCACCAAAATTCAAATACAGCAACTGCTATCAGGAGTGGGACATGAAAATTTCCAAGGATGAACAGGCGCGGCTCTACCGCTATTACACCGAGCCCAAGATGGTGACCGACCTCACGCGCAAGACGCTGGCGCTGGTGCTGGCCGGCGGCGAAGGCTCGCGGCTGAAGGATCTAACCGCGTGGCGCGCGAAGCCGGCGGTGCCCATCGGCGGCAAATACCGCATCATTGATTTTCCGCTGTCGAACTGCGTCAACTCGGGCATCCGCCGCATCGGCGTGCTGACGCAGTACAAGTCGCATTCGCTGATCCGGCATCTGCAGCGCGCTTGGGGCTTCATGCGCGCCGAGATCGGTGAGTTCGTCGAAATCCTTCCGGCGCAGCAGCGCACGCACAAGAAAGAGTGGTACCAGGGCACCGCCGACGCGCTGTTCCAGAACATCGACATCATGCAGCGCCATCATCCCGAGTACGTGTTGGTGCTGGGCGGGGACCATGTCTATACGATGGACTATTCGGAGATGCTGCTGCACCACGTGCAGACCGGCGCCGATTTCACCGTCGGCGCCATCGAGGTGCCGGTGGCCGAGGCGAGCGCCTTCGGCGTGATGTCGGTGGACGAGAACATGCGCATCACGAAATTTTCCGAGAAGCCCAAGCACCCCGATGGCATCCCCGGCAAGCCGGACACCGCGCTGGTGTCGATGGGTATCTATATTTTCTCCAAGGATTTCCTCTACAAGACATTGATCGAGGATGCCGACCAGAGCCACTCTTCGCACGATTTCGGCAAGGACATCATTCCGGCCAACATCGCCGAGTCGCGCGCGATGGCCTTTCCGTTCCGCAACAAGGAAGGTTTGCCCGCCTACTGGCGCGACGTGGGGACGCTGTACTCCTACTGGCAGACCAACATGGAACTGTGCTCGGTGGAGCCCGAGCTCAACCTCTACAACCGCGACTGGCCGATCTGGACCTACCAGCCGCAATATCCGCCGGCCAAGTTCATCCTCGACGACGAAGGCCGGCGAGGCGAGGCGATCGATTCGCTGATTGCCGGCGGCTGCATCCTGTCGGGCGCACGGGTCAAGCGCTCGGTGCTGTTCTTCGCCACCACGGTGGAAAACTACAGCCTGGTCAAAGACAGCGTGATCCTGCCCAAGGTCAGCATCGGCAGCCACTGCCGCATCAACCGCGCCATCATCGACAAGGGCTGCGTGATTCCCGACGGCACCGTCATCGGCGAAGACCCGGTCGAGGATGCCAAGCATTTTCATGTCACCCCCGAAGGCATCGTGCTGGTGACCCCAGCCATGCTCGGCCAGAATTTATATGCGAGGTTGCACAACGACTATGACAGTTAAGCCGCTCAACGTGGTGCTGTGCTGGCACATGCATCAGCCTTATTACCGCGAGGGCCTCAAGGGCGCGTATCACCTGCCCTGGGTGTATCTGCACGGTATCAAGGACTACAGCGACATGGCCGCGCACCTGGAGCGCTATCCGGCTATGCGCGCGGTGGTGAATTTCGCGCCGGTGCTGCTGGAGCAACTGGATGACTACGCGCAGCAGCTCGACGGTTTGCTGAAGCACGGCAAGCCGACGCAGGACCACATGCTGAATCTGCTGTCCGGCATTGAGCGCGTGCCGTCGGACATCGCCAGCCGCCTGCGCATCGTGCAGGACAGCCAGCGCTGCCACGCGCCGCGCATGATCCATCCGTATCCCGCATTTCACCGCTTGCTGAGAATGATTGGTGCCACCGACGAATGCGGCGTCGGCAGCAGCGGCCTGCAGTGGCATCTGGGCTATTTGTCGGAGCAGTATTTTCTCGATCTGCTGACCTGGTATCACCTTGCCTGGCTGGGTCATTCGCTCAAGCAACTACCGTTGGCGCAGCGGCTGATGGCGCAGGAAAAAGACTATTCCGCCGCCGACCGCCACGAACTGCTGCACCTGATGCAGCACTGCATGGCCGGGCTGATTCCGCGCTACCGCGCGCTCGCCGAGCGCGGCCAGGTAGAACTGTCGATGACGCCTTACGGCCACCCCATCGTGCCGCTGCTCAACGACTTTTCCAATCTGCGCGACGCGCTGCCTGACGCTCCTGCCCCGGAAGCGCCGGCCTATCCCGGCGGGCCGGCGCGCGCGCGTTGGCATCTGCAGCACGGCGTCGAGGTGTTCGAACATTATTTCGGCAGGAAGCCGGCGGGGGTGTGGTTGTCCGAAGGCGGGGTGAGCGAAGACGCGCTGGCCCAGCTCGACGAAATGGGTATCGCCTGGACCGCATCGGGCGAAGGCGTGTGGCGAGCCAGTTGCGTCAAATCGGGATGCAAGGAAGACGACACACATACCAAGCGTGCCCTGTTCTCGCCGGCGAAGATCGACGGTTTCAACGCCCGCGTGTTTTTCCGTGACGATGGCCTGTCGGACCTGATCGGTTTCAAGTACAGCGACTGGCATGCCGACGATGCGGTTGGCGATTTCGTCCAGCATCTGGAAAACATCGCCGGCTTTTTCTCCAAGGACGCCGACCGTCATGTGGTCTCGGTCATCCTCGACGGCGAAAACGCCTGGGAGTATTACCCTGACAACGGCCATCATTTCCTGGACGCACTCTACGCGACGCTGTCCACCCACCCCACGCTCAAGGTCAGCACCTTCGCCGAGCAGGCTGCGCAATCGCCGCCCCGGCCGATGAAGCGGCTGGCAGCCGGCAGCTGGGTCTACGGCAGCTTCTCGACCTGGATCGGGTCGGACGACAAGAACCGCGGCTGGGATTATCTGGTTGCCGCCAAAGATGCTTACGACAGCGTCGTTGCGGCCGCCAAACTCAAGCCCGATCAACTCACGCTCGCTACCCGCCAGCTTGCCGTATGCGAAGGCTCGGACTGGTTCTGGTGGTTCGGCGATTACAACCCGGCGGGCAGCGTCAGCGATTTCGAGCAGCTGTATCGTACCCAGTTGCGCGAGTTGTATCGTCTGCTCGGCGTGGCCCCGCCGGCGCTGCTCGACGTGCCGCTGTCGCATGGCGGCGGCTGGACAGAAAACGCCGGCACCATGCGCAGGAACGTGTGATGAATGTGGACGTGCGCCGCGCCGGCCTGCTGTTGCATCCGACCTCGCTGCCGTCCGGCACGCTGGCCGATGCCGGGCGCTGGCTCGATTTTTTGCAGACGGCGGGCTTCGGGGTGTGGCAGATGCTGCCGCTGGGTTTGCCGCTGGTCGGGCTGTCGCCGTACCAGTGCGCATCGGCATTTGCGGTCAATCCCGTGCTGTTTCCCCCTGGGGATGCAACCAGGCCGAAGGCCGACATGCGCCGCTTTGCCGGCTGGCGCAACCGGCAACAGCACTGGCTCGACGATTACGCCCGCTTCATCGTCATCAAGCAGGAGCAAGGCGGCACCTCCTGGACCGACTGGCCGCAACCGCTGCGCGACCGCGATGCGCAGGCATTGGCAGAATTCGACATTCATCACGCCGACGCACTGAAGGCGGTGATGGCCGAACAGTATCGCGCCGTCATGGCCTGGCAGGACATCCGCGCAGAGGCGGCGGCGCGCCACATTCAATTGTTCGGCGACATGCCGATCTTCGTCGCCCACGACAGTGCCGACGTGTGGGCGCGGCGCGATCTGTTCCTGCTGGACGACAGCGGTCACCCGACCGTAGTGGCGGGCGTGCCGCCGGATTATTTCTCCGAAACGGGGCAACGCTGGGGCAACCCGCACTACAACTGGGCGGCCATGCAGGCCGACGGCTTTGCCTGGTGGCGCGCACGCTTGCGGGCGCATTTCGAGTGGTTCGATCTGGTGCGCATCGATCATTTCCGCGGTTTGGCGGCGGCCTGGACGATTCCCGCCAGCGAGCCCACCGCCATACATGGCGAATGGGTGGCCACGCCGGGGGCGGCGCTGTTGCAAGCCATCGCCGACGAGATGGGCAAGCTGCCGCTGGTGGCGGAAGACCTCGGCGTCATCACCCCCGACGTGACCGCATTGCGCCACCAGTTTGGCCTGCCCGGCATGGCTGTATTGCAATTCGCGTTCGATCATCACGCCGACAACCCGCACAAGCCGGAGAACGTACAGCCCGATACCGTGTACTACACTGGCACGCACGACAACGACACCACGCTGGGCTGGTGGTACGCGCTGCCCGAGCCTACGCGGACGCTGGTCATACAACAGTTGGGTGCGAGCGAGGCGGGCACAGTGCTGGACAAGATGATCGCCACTGTACTGGAAAGCCGTGCCGCCCTCGCGGTGCTGCCGATGCAGGACGTGCTTCGCCTCGGCAGCGAAGGCCGCATGAATACGCCCGGGACCGACAACGGCAACTGGACCTGGCGCTTTGAATGGGATGCGTTGCCGCCCGATCTGGCATCCCGTTTACACCAACAACTACAGAAAGCCCATCGATGCGAGATTCCGCCCCCCCCCATGAACGCGCAGTCCAAGAGTACGCCGCCGAAGGGTACGTC
>JBGSZD010000043.1:0-5912 GCA_041750575.1 Thiobacillus sp.
CTCCAGGTTCATCAAACCCGGAAGCATCGCAAATGTGCAAATTGAAATTCAAATCGTGGACACCCATGAATCGCTCAAAACCCGCATCGATAGTGGCTTCACAGCCTGTGCGGCTCAATTTAACCGGACACTACTGATGAAATATTTCAATCGATTCCTTCTTCCCGCATCCTGGCAAGTACCGATTGCCATTTCGACAGTTGTTGCGTTCCCCTTGCTGCGCGGGGCGTCGCGCCGCCTACCCACAAGCCCTCGGCATTGAAGCCAAAGGCCGTGGTCAGGTCGGTACGACGGGATGCGGGCCGAATATCCGAAATCAGGTTGTCCAGCACCAAAGGCTCGTCGCCTGGGGCTGGATAATAGCTCAGGACCATATGGGCCTGAACGACCGTGCTTTGCGGTCCGCCGATGCGGGCCTTGACGTAGGTCAGACGCAGCTTCTCGGCGGGCACGTCGAGAAGCTCCAGCGTCACGTATTTGGCGATGGCAAAATCCTCGCAATCGCCCTGTGCACGGCCCAGCACTTCGAGCGGCGTCGCCCAGTAATCCGGTATGCCCCAGATGTCGGTGTCTTCCTTGAAACGGATTCTGCGGTTGAAGAAATCATTGACGCGTCGTAGTTTGACGGTGTCGGGCTGGCCAGCCGCCTGTGTCAACAGATCGCGCCAGGCGATCACCGAAGCAGCACCGGCGTTGCCATAACGCTGACTGGCCAGCAACACCAGGCGATCCATATCCACGCCCGCGACCGCGAGGCTCATGCCGACAAGCAGGAGCCAGGTCGAGTTGATCAAGCCGAGTTTTTCAAGGAACTGCCGATAACTCAACATCCGGTGAAGCGTGGCTTTAGCTCGGGCGGCGCGTGCGGAGAACCCATCCGATACAGAATTCGGTTCGCTGGCCGGTAGCCTGTGTCGTCTCCGGCACCACACGCTTGCTTGATAAGAGCGCATCGACAAAGCGCTTTCCGGGTAAAGTGAGGCCGCCAAATAAGTTTGGCGGCCGACGGGAATGTAAATTTATGATTACGGCTCTGTTTGGTATATATATTGCTGCTCAATGCCGTAGTGCTGTTCGTATAATTATCGGATGTGTTTCGGGAGGCTGAAGGAATGCCAAAAAGAAAAATTGCAGTGTTAATGATTTCCATGGGCTTGTCGGCGGTTGCCGCGGCTGAGCCGACCGTCACCCTGCAGGACGCCGTCAAGAAAGCCATCGTGAGCAATCCCGAGGTGCAGGCCCGATGGCATGCCCTTCTGGCGTCGCAGCAGGAGCAGGACGTGGCTCGCGGCGGTTATTTTCCGCGCGTGGATCTGCGCGCCGGAGTCGGGCGGGAGAACCTGGACCCACCCAATCTGCCTTCCACCAACCTGACCCGCCGGGGCGCCGCGCTGACGCTGAACCAGATGCTGTACGACGGCTTCGCCACCCGCGACGAGGTCGCCCGACTGGCCTACACCAAACTGGTGCGTTATTACGAAGTGCTGGACGCCTCGGAGACAACCGCGCTGGAAGCCACCCGGGCCTACATGGACATACTGCGCTATCGCGAATTGTCCGTGCTGGCGCAAGAGAACTTTGCCCTGCACGACCAGATTTTCAGCCAGATTCAGCAACGCGTGCAGGCAGGCGTGGGACGGCGGGTCGACCTTGAGCAGGCAGGCGGCCGTCTGGCGCTGGCCCAATCGAATATGCTCACCGAAGCCAGCAACCTGCACGATGTCAGCGCACGCTACCAGCGCATCGTCGGTGAGCTTCCGCCCGGCGACATGATCGTGCCGGAACTGCTCAAGCAGGGCATCCCGCCCAACGTCGAGGAAGCCTTGAAGCTGGCTTATCAGGGCAGCCCCGCATTCAACGCGGCGATTGAAAACGTGCGCGCCGCCCAGGCCGATGCTAACGGTCGCCAGTCCAACTTTCACCCGCGCGTCGATCTGCGCGCCAGCAAGGATCTTTCCTTCAATGGCGATGGCGTAGAGGGACGCCGCGACGATCAGATCATCGAACTCGTGTTGAACTACAACCTGTTCAAAGGCGGTTCCGACCGCGCGCTGGCCCGCCAGTACAACGAACGACTGGCACAGTCGAAAGACCTGCGCGACAAGGCCTGCCGCGATATTCGCCAGACCCTGGCCATCGCCTTCAAGGACATCGGCAACCTGTCCCGGCAACTGGGCTTTCTGGATCAGCACCAGCTGGCCATCGAAAAAGCGCGCGAAGCCTATCGTCAGCAATTCGATATCGGGCAGCGCAGCCTGCTCGACCTGCTGGACACCGAGAACGAATACTTCCAGGCGCGCCGTGCCTACGCCAATGCCTCCTACGATCATGCCATCGCGCATGCACGTACCCTGGCTGGCATGGGCACCTTGTTGCCCACCCTGCAGGTGGGCCGGGAAGGCATGCCCACCGCCCAGGAACTGGGTCAGGATCGCCGCGATGTCGACGCCGGCAGCCAGTGTCCGGCCGAAGCGCCGATCATGACGGCGGGCGATGGCGAACTGACCCCGCGCAAGATCGAGGCCGCACCGGCCAAGCCGGTCGAGCCGGTTGCGGCCATGCCGCCCGAAACCCTCCAGCAGGCGTTGGCGGGATGGGCTGCTGCCTGGTCGTCCAGGGATTTCCCGCGCTACCGCGGCTATTACGCCAAAAATTTCGTTCCGGAAGAAGGTCGTCCCATCGAGCAGTGGGCCAGCGAGCGAGCGGTTCGTCTCAACAAACCCGGCAACCTCTCCATCGGGGTCGGCGATCTGAAGGTCAACACGATCGACGCCAACAAGGCCATCACCGATTTCCGGCAGACCTACACGTCCCCGAGCTATAGCGACGTGGTAAGCAAGCGCCTGGAATGGGTACGCGAGGGCAACCGCTGGAAAATCCAGCGCGAGCAGGTGATCGGCGCACCGAAAGTGCTGGTGCCGCAGTTGATGAAAGCCAGCCCGAAGAAAAAACGCGTCAAGACGGACAAGAACTGCAAATGTGACTGACCCGGGCACGCGGCATTTGCGCGATCCAGCTGGCACACGCTGGCCGGATCGCGCGAAAGGCCTGATTTCAGGCCGGATAGTGCGGGAAATAGCTTAAAATTCCGTCCTGCTTCAATCCGCACACCTCCCTAATGGAATCCACCCCAAGCACGCCGGCGCAAACCGGCGCTTCCGCTTTGGCGCGCGACGTCAAGAAACGCCGTACCTTCGCCATCATCTCCCACCCCGACGCGGGTAAAACCACGCTGACCGAAAAGCTGCTGCTGTTCGGCGGCGCCATCCAGATGGCCGGCACGGTCAAGGCCAAGAAGAGTGGCAAGTTCGCCACCTCGGACTGGATGGCAGTCGAGCAGGAACGCGGCATTTCGGTCGCCAGCTCGGTGATGCAGTTCTCATACGGCGACTGCGTATTCAACCTGCTCGACACCCCGGGCCACAAGGATTTCTCGGAAGACACCTACCGCGTGCTCACCGCCGTGGACGCCGCGATCATGGTAGTGGACGCCGCCAAGGGCGTGGAAGAACAGACGATCAAGCTGCTGGAAGTGTGCCGCCTGCGCGACACACCCATCATCACCTTCATCAACAAGATGGACCGCGAGGTGCGCGAGCCGCTGGAGCTGCTGGACGAGATCGAGTCGATCCTGAAAATCCACTGCGCACCGGTGACCTGGCCGATCGGCATGGGCAAGCGCTTCCAGGGCGTGTACCACCTGATCAACGACGAAATCCTGCGCTTCAAGCCGGGCGAGGAAAACGCCGGGCAGGTGTTCGAGTCGCTGCAAGGACTGGGCGAAGCTGCGCTGCGCGAGCGCTTTCCGCTCGAAGCCGATGCCCTGCTGTCGGAAATCGAACTCGTGCGCGGCGCCGGCGCGACCTTCAACATCGGCGACTTCCTCGCCGGCAGGCAGACGCCGGTATTCTTCGGATCCGGGATCAACAACTTCGGCGTGCGCGAAATCCTCGCCGCGCTGACGGAGTGGGCGCCGTCGCCGCTGCCGCGCGAAGCGATGGAGCGCACCGTCGACCCCACCGAGCCGAAATTCACCGGCTTCGTGTTCAAGATCCAGGCCAACATGGACCCGCAGCACCGCGACCGCATCGCCTTCTTCCGCGTCTGCTCGGGCCGCTACACCCCCAACATGAAAGTCCGCCACCGCCGCACCGGCAAGGACATGAAAATCGCCAACGCCGTCGTCTTCATGGCCAACGAGCGCACCCGCATGGAAGACGCCGTCGCCGGCGACATCATCGGTATCCACAACCACGGCCAGCTGCACATCGGCGACACCCTCACCGAAGGCGAGGCCCTGCAATACAAAGGCATCCCCTACTTCGCCCCCGAGCTCTTCAGCCGTCCGCGCCTGCGCGACCCGCTGCGCGCCAAGCAGTTGAACAAGGGCTTGCTGGAATTGGGCGAGGAAGGCGCCGTGCAGGTGTTCGCGCCCTTTGCCGACAACACGTTATTGATCGGCGCCGTCGGCCCCCTGCAATTCGAGATCGTCGCCCATCGCCTGAAGACCGAATACGGCGTCGACGCCAGCTTCGAGAACGCCGGCATCCACACCGCGCGCTGGGTCACCTGCCCCGACGCCCAGCACCTCGCCGAATTCACCAAGGCGAATTCACTGCGGCTGGCCAAGGACGTCGACGGCAACCTGGTCTATCTGGCGGATACCCGGGTGAATCTTCAACTCGCGCAGGAACGGTGGCCCAAGGTCGCGTTCCACGACACGCGGGAGCATGGACAGGTGATGAGCTAGGTATCCCTACAACCTCATTCCGAATAAATGCAGATTTTTTTCCATATCTCTTTGATAACGACGAGCCTGTCATCAATCTCCTTTAGAAAAATATGATCTCCCTCCGCCGGCAATGTCTTGCGAAGATTCCAAAAATTTACTGTATCTGAACGCTTTTCGAATGCAGCGTAGAGGATGGTAATAAGAGAGTTGAAGAAAGCATTTTCTGCAGAGATGTAAAAGCGCCCATAGCGACGATTAAGCATTACAACAATCTCGGGGTCGGCCCTAGCACGACGCATAGCCACCCACATGTCAAAGTCAATTTCAGCCTGCGTAAGCATCGTGTGCAGGGATTGCCGGATTATTTCTCCTGACTGCGTCATGTCTCAATGCATTCTCAGGTCTCTCTAAACAAACTGATCGCTTCGTCCAAGCGCTGTACCGCGTGCACGGTCATGCCGGCAATCTTCTGCTTCGGCTGATTGGCCGCCGGCACGATGGCCTGGGTGAAGCCGAGCTTGGCGGCTTCCTTGAGGCGTTCCTGCCCGCGCTGCACTGGGCGGATTTCGCCGGCCAGGCCGACTTCGCCGAACATCACCAGTTTGTCGGGCAGAGGCTGGCTGCGCAGCGACGACACAATCGCCGCCAGCACGGTGAGGTCGGCGGCGGGCTCGCTGATCTTCACGCCGCCCACCGCGTTCACGAACACATCCTGATCGAAACAGGCGATGCCGGCATGGCGGTGCAGCACGGCCAGCAGCATGGCGAGGCGGTTCTGCTCCAGACCAACGGAGAGACGACGCGGACTCGGCGCGTGGCTGGAATCGACCAGCGCCTGGATTTCAACCAGCAGCGGCCGCGTGCCTTCCTGTGTGACGAGCACGCAGGAACCGGGTACCGGTTCGCCGTGCCGCGACAGGAAAATCGCCGAGGGATTGGAGACGCCTTTGAGGCCCTTCTCGGTCATCGCGAACACGCCGATTTCGTTGACCGCGCCGAAGCGGTTTTTGAACGCGCGCACCAAGCGGAAACTCGATCCGGTATCGCCCTCGAAATACAGCACGGTGTCCACAATGTGTTCCAGCACGCGCGGCCCGGCAATGGCGCCTTCTTTGGTGACGTGGCCGACGAGGATGATCGCGGTGCCGGTCTGCTTGGCGTGGCGCGTGAGCTGCGCGGC
>JBGSZD010000044.1:0-3389 GCA_041750575.1 Thiobacillus sp.
CTGGCCGTTTTCGTCCTGCATCAGATAGCTGCGGAAGCCGTGCAACACGCCGGGGGTGCCGGCGGAGAGCGGCGCCGCGTGCTTGCCGCTGGCGATGCCGGAGCCGCCGGCTTCGACGCCGATCAGACGTACGCCGTCAAACGGGATGTAGGGATGGAAGATGCCGATGGCGTTGGAGCCACCGCCAACGCAGGCGATCACGGCATCGGGCTGGCGACCCGTCAGCTCGGGCATCTGAGTGAGGCATTCGCGGCCGATCACGCACTGGAAGTCGCGCACCAGCATGGGATACGGATGCGGACCCGCCGCGGTGCCGAGGATGTAGAAGGTCGATTCGACGTTAGTGACCCAGTCGCGCATCGCTTCGTTGAGCGCGTCCTTCAGCGTCTTGGAGCCGCTCGACACCGGCACCACGGTCGCACCCAGCAGTTTCATCCGGAACACATTGGGCGCCTGGCGCTGCACGTCCTCGGCGCCCATGTAGACCACGCATTCCATGCCGTAGCGGGCGGCCACCGTCGCGCTGGCGACGCCGTGCTGACCGGCGCCGGTCTCGGCGATGACGCGCTTCTTGCCCATGCGCCGTGCGAGTAGCGCCTGGCCAATGGTGTTGTTGATCTTGTGCGCGCCGGTGTGGTTGAGGTCTTCGCGCTTGAGGTAGATCTGCGCGCCGCCGTATTGCTCGGAGAGTCGCTTGGCGTGATACACCGGGCTGGGACGGCCAACGTAGTGCTTCAGCTCGTATTCGAATTCGGCGATGAAGGCGGGATCGGTGCGCGCTTTCTCATACTCGACGCGCAGCTCGTCGAGCGCCGCCATCAGGGTCTCGGCGACGAAAATGCCGCCGTAGGGGCCGAAGTGGCCGTGTGAATCCGGGAGATCAGTCAGCTTCATGATGCTTTCGCTCTTGCTATGAATTGCGCAATCTGGTGCGCGTCCTTGATGCCCTTTGATGCTTCGACGCCGGAAGATACGTCCACCGCCCAAGGATGCACGCGTTGCACCGCTTCGGCGACATTGCCCGGCGTCAGCCCGCCCGACAGGATGACCGGTATGGGCGGGTTCGCCGGGATCAGACTCCAGTCGAACCTTTCGCCGGTGCCGCCCGGCACGCCCGGCACGAAGGCATCGAGCAGCAAACCCCGCGCGGCAGCAAAGTCGGCCGCGCATTTTAGCAAATCCGTGTCCTGTTTGACCCGCACGGCCTTGATGTAGGGCCGGCCAAAGCGCGCGCAGTCGGCGGGCGTCTCGTCGCCGTGAAACTGCAACAGGTCGAGCGGCACCTTCTTCAAAACTGATTCGATGAAACCGGACTCGGCGTTCACGAACAGTCCAACCGATTGCACGAACGGCGGCAAGGCGCGCACCAGTTCAGCCGCGGCTTCGATCGCAAGGTGGCGCGGACTTTTTTCGTAGAACACGAAACCCAGCGCATCTGCCCCGGCGTCGCAGGCAGCACGCAAGTCCTGCAATCGGGTGATGCCGCAGATTTTTACGCGAACAGCCATCGTTCAGACGATTCCGGCAAGGCAAAGTGCGCAGGATACCGGATGTGGGTGAGATACAGCCCGGCGGCGTCGAAGGTGGGTGCGGCGAGCGTGCGGTCGCGGCCAACCAGAATCTCGCGCACCCACGCTGGCGGTTGCGTGCCAGCGCCGACCTGGACGAGGCTGCCCATGATGTTGCGCACCATGTGGTGCAGGAAACCATCGGCGCGGAAGTCGCACAAAAGATAATCGCCGCGCCGCTCGATGTGCGCCAGCCGCAGTTCCTTGATCGGCGATCTGGCCTGACATTCGGCGGCACGAAACGCGGAAAAGTCGTGCTGACCGATCAGGTGCGCCGCCGCCAAATTCATCGCACCGGCATCGAGCGGGCGGTGATACCAGCCGATCAGTCCATCCTGCAGACCTGGCCGCACTGGATGATTCAGTAGTACATAGCGGTAGCCGCGCTGGGTGGCGGCAAAGCGTGCATGGAAACTCTCATCGACTTCGCGCGCCCAAAGCACTGCCACGCCCGGCGGCAGATGGCTGTTGACACCGCGCACCCAGGCAGTCAAAGGTCGATTAACAGCGGGATCGAAGTGCACCACCTGGAATGCGGCATGGACGCCGGTGTCGGTGCGCCCGGCGGCAGTAACGACCGTTTTTTCGCCGGCGATTGTCGACACGGCCGACTCCAGCGCGTCCTGTACACCGCATCCCTGCAGCTGCGATTGCCAGCCGCAAAAACCGACGCCGCGATATTCCAGCCCCACCACAATTCTCATTAAACCAGTCTCATCTCAACCCGGCCTCATGCCAGAACGCTCCCAACCAGTAGCAAGGCGGCGAGTATGACGGCGCTGTCGCGTCTTTGCCAGCACTCGGCTTGCAGGGTGTAAGTGGCCGGCGTCGCCTCGTCGGGCAAGGGCACGCGCAGTGCATCCAGCCAGTGCACAGGTTTCGGTGCATGCTCGACATAGTCCAGCGTCAGGCCCAGCCGCACCGCGAAGGCACGGCGGTCGAAACCCAACCAGGCAAGCGGCCTGGCCAGCACGTAGAGACCATAAATCAGTCGCGGGCGTGTGGTGTATGCCAGCAGGACCGCCAATCCAGCCAGCATCAGCGCCAGTCGCCCGACGCGCAGCACGCCCTGCCACATGCCTTCGATGCTGGGGCTGGCCCAATCCAGTTGCGGCCAAAGCAGATCGCCCGGCAGCGTGTAAGCGTAGGTCAACAACAGTATCGCCATCAGCCAGCGGGTGCGGCGCAACAAGCGTAGCAGTTGCGCGCGGGCAGGCACAAACAGAAAGGCCGTCGCGGAGGCGACGGCCAGGATGGCTAGCAGGGACGGGGCGGCACGCTCCACCGCCACCGCCAACCCGCACCACAGCGCAATGCGGGCGGCCGGGTGGGGGAAATCAGCCAAGCGAACTCAGCATGCCTTTCGCGTCGGACTTTTGCTTGTCGCTACCTTCGGCCAGGACTTCGTTGAGGATTTCGCGGGCCCCTTCCTTGTCGCCCATTTCCACGTAGGCACGGGCAAGATCGAGCTTGGTGCCGACTTCGTCGAGTTCAAGGTCGTTGCCGCCGGCATCACCCAGATCGAGATCGAGGCCGCTGAAGTCGAATTTGCTGTCCGGACCGTTGTCGTCTTCCAGACCGAGATCCAGCTTCAGGGAATCGTCGTCTGCTCCGGGCAACTCCAGGTCGGGCAGGTCGAAGTCGAGGCTTTGAGTGTCCGGTTCCGCGTAGCCGGCTTCCTGTACAGGCTGCGTTTCGAAATTGAGCACATGACCCGCGCTCTCGAATTCCAGCGGCGCACTGGCTGTCACCGGATCGGGCTGGGGTTCGGCTTCAGCCTGGACAACCGGCTCCGCAGCATGTTCGGTATCGAAGGTCACC
>JBGSZD010000045.1:0-6710 GCA_041750575.1 Thiobacillus sp.
CCGCTGGCGGAAATTTGCGCGGGCGCGGTTTTGGGCGTGGGCAGATGCGCGGGCTTGTCGGCCGGCGCGCTAACGTGATGCGATTCCTTGACCTTGTGATCGGCGCCGATGGTGACGCCGGTATCGTTGGCTTTGGCCGCGTCGTCGACGATGAAGCCCATCGGATGGCCGACCTCGACCACGCTGCCGACGTCGGCGATGGGGCCGGAGAGGAAGCCTTCCTGGAACACCTCGACGTCCATGATGGCCTTGTCGGTTTCCACCGTGGCAACGATGTCGCCGCGCTTGATCGCCTCGCCCGGCTGTTTTTCCCAGGTGACGACGACACCTTCAGTCATGGTGTCGGACAGTTGCGGCATCACGATCGGCGTGCCGGCGTGATGCGGGATCATTTCCGTCTGCGCTTTTTCTTCCACCACCTCGTCGGCGGCAATCGCCACGTCGCCTGCGGTGTCGGTGATGTAGCCGAGCGCCGCGCCGACCGCGACAGTCGCGCCGACATCAGCCAGCGGCCCGGCCAAATAGCCGGCCTTGAACACTTCGACGTCCATGATGGCCTTGTCGGTTTCGACCGTGGCGACGATGTCGCCGCGCTCGACTTTGTCGCCGGGCTGCTTTTCCCAGGTGACGACCACGCCCTCGGTCATGGTGTCCGAGAGCTGGGGCATCGTGATTGCGTAGTGTTGAGACATGTTTAGTTCCGTGAGGGGTTAGGGGTTAGGGTTAGGAGCAAGGCACAGGTGCGCCTCCCTCCTTACGCCTCACGCCTTACCAAATAATTTCAGTACCGCGCGCACCACATCCTCGTGATCGGGGATCGCCGCTTTTTCCAGCGTGTGGTTGTACGGCTGCGGCACCAGCGCCGAGTGCACGCGCACGGGCGCGGCATCCAGCTCGAAGAAGCATTCCTCGTTGATGATGGCGATGACTTCGGCGCCGACGCCAACCGGCGCTTCGTCTTCTTCGGCGATGACGGCGCGGTGGGTCTTGCTGACCGATTTCTTGATGCCGGCGCGATCGAGCGGCGACAGCGAATAGAGGTCGACGACTTCGGCCGAGATGCCGTATTGCTTGTCGAGGATTTCGGCCGCCTTCAGGCACCAGTGCACCGAGATGTTGTAGCCGAACAGGGTGACGTCGGTCCCGGTGCGTGCGATGTCCGAGCCTTCCAGCGGATGGAAGTATTCGCTGTCGGGCACTTCACCCTTCATGTTGTACATGAGTTCGTGTTCGTTGATGAACACGGGGTCGTCACTGCGGATGGCCGACTTCAGCAGACCGTAGGCCTGCTTGGGGTTGGACGGCGTCACCACGCGCAGGCCGGCGATGCCCATGAACACCTTTTCCATGCGTGCAGAGTGCTGCGCGCCGAGCTGGTGCGCAGCACCGCCGGCAGAGCGGAACACGCACGGCGCGGTCAGCTGGCCGCCCGACATGTAGCGCACCTTGGCGGCGGAGTTGAACATCTGGTCCATCGCCAGCCAGGCGAAGTTGACCGACATGATTTCAACGATGGGACGCACGCCGAGGAAGGACGCGCCGATGGCCAGCCCGGTGAAGCCGCCTTCGGAAATCGGCGTATCCATCACGCGCAGCGGGCCGTATTTTTCATACAGACCCTTGGTCGCCTTGTAGGTGCCGCCGGCCACGCCGATGTCTTCGCCCATGCAGATGACGAGCGGGTCGCGCGCCATTTCTTCGTCGTGGGCACGCTGGATCGCTTCCCAGTACATGATGTTTGCCATGTTGTTCTTTCCTTAAGCGGCTTTGCCCGTGAGCCACGGGAGCTGGGTTTCACGGTCGGCGAAAACGTATTTTTCGAGGTCTTCGACGCGCGGTTCGGGCGACTCTTCAGAGAACTTGATGACTTCGTTTTCGATGTAGGCGTCGGTTTCCTTTTCCAGTGCCTCGAAGGCTTCCATCGTCAGTTCGCCGGCCTTGATCAGACGGTCGCGCAGGATGAAAATCGGGTCGCGCTGTTTCCACAGTTCTTCTTCCTCGCGCGAACGGTAACCGCGCGAATCCGACATCGAGTGACCGCGATAGCGGTAGGTCATCAGTTCGAGGAAGTAGGGGCCGTTGCCGGAGCGCACGTGGTCGACCGCCTTGCGTGCGTGTTCGTAGACAACCTCGATGTCCTGGCCGTCGCATTCGTCAGCCGGGATGTTGTAGCCGGCGACGCGCTTGTGCTGGTGGATCACGGCAGTGGAACGCTCGATCGAGGTGCCAATGCCGTACAGGTTGTTTTCGCACACGAACAGCACCGGCAGTTTCCACAGCGCGGCCATGTTCAGCGTTTCGTGGAACACGCCCTGGTTGTTGGCGGCGTCGCCGAGGAAGCAGATGGCGATCTCGTCGCCGCCCTTCAGTTGGATCGCCTTGGCGATGCCGGCCGCCAGCGGGAAGGGACCACCGACCAATGCGTAGCCGCCCATGAAGCGGTGGGCGCCGTCGAAGATATGCATCGAGCCGCCGCGGCCTTTGGAGGAACCGGTTTCCTTGCCGTACAGCTCGGCCATCACCTCTTTGGGATCAGCGCCGCACTTGATCGCGTGGACGTGGTCGCGGTAGCCGGTGATCACGTAATCGTGGCCGGGGCGCGCCGCTTCCATCACGCCGTTGCAGCACGCTTCCTGACCGGGATAGAGGTGGAGGAAGCCGCCGATCTTGCGTTCGATATAGGCCTGATAGCAGCGCTCTTCAAAACGGCGGTGCAACACCATTTCGCGCAGCACGCGTTTCTTGTCTTCAATCTTCATTCGGTTACCCTTGTTGGATGGGGCGGAAACAGCAAACGCCGAATTATCCGGGAAACCCCGCCAACCATCAAGAAAAACGCCATATGCCAAGGATTGAACATGCCGCCTAAACTCACTGAAAACAAACAGGAAATCACGGCCGAATCGCTCGAAACGGCAGGCCATGCTCTGCTCCTGCTGCCGGTGACGAAGTCTGTGCCGGATGTGCCGGGCAGCGCCGAACTCAAGGCTGTGATGAAGCGGCGTGAGCTCAAAGTCGAGGCGCTGGCCAAAGCGCCGGTGGCGGTGCAGCTGCCTGGCGGCACGCTGGCGGTCTACGCCATGCTCAAGGCCGATGCGACCACTTTCGAAACCCACGAGTTGGTGCGCAAGGCGCTTGCCTTGTTGTTAGGCGAGCATCCCAAGTCGGTGGCACTCGCGGTATTCGGCGACGCCGCGTTCAAAGCGCGCGCGGCGGAAGCGGCGGCATATACCGCGCTGGTCAACGCCGTGCCGCTGCCGTCGCGCAAGTCCAAGCCAGATGTCGCACTCAAAACCGTGCAGCTGTTTGGCCACAAGTCGGCGGACGGCTTTGCCCGTGCTCAGGCGCTGGCCGAAGGCAACACGCTCACTCGCAGTCTCACCGTGCAGGGGCCGGACGAACTCACGCCAGGAGTCTACCGCAAGCGCATCAAGGCACTGGCCAAGCAATATGGCTGGACAGTCGAGGAATACGGTTTTGACAAGCTGAAGAAAATGGGGGCGGGCGCGTTCTGCGCCGTGGCGCAGGGTTCGCCGGCGAAAGATGCGGCGATCGTGCGGGTCAGTTACAGGGGGCCGAAGGGCAAGGGGGCGGCGAAAAAGGTGGCTTTCGTCGGCAAGGGCATCTGCTTCGATACCGGCGGTCACAACCTCAAGCCCGCCAAATACATGCAGGGCATGCACGAAGACATGAATGGCTCGGCGGTGGTGCTCGGCATCCTCGCCGCCGCGTCGAAACTCAAGCTGCCCGTTGCGCTGGATGGCTGGGTCGCGCTGGCCGAAAACCACATCAGCCCGCAGGCCTACCGCCAGAACGAAGTGGTGAAGGCGCTCAACGGCACCACCATCGAAATCGTCCACACCGACGCCGAAGGCCGCATGGTGCTGGCCGACACGCTGACGCTCGCTTCGAAAGCCAAGCCCGACCTCATCGCCGACTTCGCCACGCTCACCGGCTCGATGCACTACGCGCTCGGCAGCCGCATGTCCGGCGTCTTCGCCTCTTCCAGCGCGATTGCGCACCAGGCCTCGCGCGCTGCCATCGCCAGCGGTGAGCGCATCGTTGTTTTCCCCTATCCCGAGGACTACGACAGCAATCTCGATTCGACTGTTGCCGACGTCAAGCAGTGCAGCATGGAAGGCGAGGCCGACCACATCCTCGCCACCCGTTTCCTCTCGCGCTTCGTCGGCGATACGCCGTGGCTGCACATGGACCTGTCGGGCCACAACTGCAAGGGCGGGCTGGGCGCGGTGATGAGCGATGCCAACGGCTTTGGCGTGGCGTGGGGGATCGCGCTGCTGGATGGGCTGGGCAAGGCGTGACAGGCCGCTGGACATACAGAACCGGGCGCCGTGTGGCGCCCGTTTTTTTGGCCGACTATCTGACTGCGCCGGTATCGAACAGCGGATTCTCGATGATGCCGAAACGGTTGCCGAAAGGATCCTGCACCGCCGCAACCTTGATGCCCTCGCCGACCTCGGTCACCGGTTCCAGTTCCGTCGCGCCGAGTTCGAGCAAGCGCGCGAATTCCGCTTCGATATTCGATACGCCCCACAGCGGCTGCGGGCCGGAGGTTCCAGGCTGCGCATCCGGCAGCAGGCCCAGCTCGAATCCGCCGACGGTAAAGCCGACATAGAACGGCTCGTCAAAGTAAGGCGGCTGACCCAGCACTTCCGAGTACCAGCGTTTGGCGGTGGCAAGATCGGGTGCCGGATAAATGACGGTACGTAAGCCAAGGATCATGGGTGTGCTCCGGTGTGTTCGTGAAAACGGACCCGCTCACAACTGGTCGGCGATGAACTCTGCAATATAGTCGTTCCAGCCCACCGGTCTGGCCTCGACCCATTCCTTGGCGCGGGCAAAATCCGCCTCGAACAGCTCGCGCTCGAGCCGGCCGACAAAGCGCGGGTCCGAGGTTGCCAGATTGGTTTCCTGGTTGATGCGCAGGCTGAGTTTGTCGAAGTTGGCCGAGCCCACGCAGGCCCAGTTGTCGTAGAGTGCGGCCTTGACGTGGGTCATGCCGGGATAGCCGTAGACCCGGATGCCGTTGCGGATGAAGGCATTGGCAGCGAGCAGGTTGGCGCTGTTCATGAAGCCGGAGTCGTTGCGGGTGGGCAGGACGACGCGCACGTCCACCCCGCGCTGGCGGGCCTGGATCAGTTCGGCGATGAGTTCGTCGTCCGAGACATACGGCTGCTCGATATAGATGCGGGACTTCGCCTGACGAATGGCGGCAAGCTGGGCGCGCAGGATTTGTGCATCGCCGGTGCGGGTGTAAAGCGGGCGGATGTCCATGAAATCCGGGCCATCCGCTTCGCCGCTGCTCGTCTCTTCTCTGAAGGTGGCGATGGCAAAGGCGAGGTCGCCCCCGATGCCGGCGTGGGCCCAGCGTTTCTCGAAGTCCTTGTGCAGGCGGCCGACGATGGGACCCCGCACTTCCACCATCAGGTCGTGCCACTCGTAACGGTATTCGCGGCCGATGTTCATGCCGCCGATGAACGCCTTGCCCTGGTCGACCACAATCACCTTGGTGTGGTCCGACGTCAGCCAGGGGTTGTCGAGGGAGCGCACCTCGATATTGGAGTCCTTCCGCAGATAGTCGGCAATCGAGATGGGCGGTTTTTTGCCCGAATAATAAGGCGACCGCGATGGAACCTGCCCCGCCGCCATGGTGCCGAGCCGGTCGACGAGCACCCGCACCCTGATCTCGCGCGAGCGCTGCTTGAGCAGGTCGGCGATGCGCAGCGCATAGTCGTCGCTGTCGAAAATATAGAGCCGGATCTCGATGGATTCCTTCGCGTCCTGGATCGCCTGTATAAGCGACACGAAAAACGCGTCGCCATCAATCAGCGGCTTCATGATGCCGCGATAGTGCTCGGAGCCGACGAGCGTATCGAGCTGCTGTTCCCACTTGCCGGGGTCCACTGTCTTGTCGCTGGCAAGCGGAGGCGGCGCGCCATTCGTGGCCGAGATCCCGCGTGGCAGCAGGGTGGCGCCGGAGTGCGTGGTCAGCCAGAACAGCCGGTTCGCCATGGTCACGGGATATCTGAGCGTGCTGTACACGTGGCTCTTCAGCGTCAGGGCATCGATCAGGCGCAGCGAAAATCCGAGCTTGCGGCCCGGCGGCAACGGGCTGGGCGGCTGCGCGATGAACACCGATTGCCTGCTGGCGAAGTCGAACAGCACAAAGGCGCCACCGAGCTCGTCTTCGCCGACTGCAAACAGCACCGGGCTGGCCGTCGTGCCATCCCGCGACAGCTCGGCTTTCAGGTAATCGTTGGCCTCGGCGGAGAAAGCCTCCTCGCTGATGCGCTGTCCAATCTGCAGCGTGGGCGGCTTCTTCTCCAGCCGATCGCTGTGCAGTTGCCCCTTGCTGTCGCGATACAAGACGAAATCCGTACCCTGCACCGTCACCAGCGTGCCTGTGGTCGAGTTGTCGGGCGTCAGCCGCCCCAGCAGCGTGTGCATCAAGGCTTGCCAGCGGGCATGTTCGAGCAGCGTCACCGGCTGCCAGTTGCGCAGCAGGATGTCGGTGCTGGCCGGGGCGTCCGTGGCCAGGTCCATCACCGACACGCGGTAGTTGTGCTGGTCCGGGTGCAACGCGTCGACCGGCCAGCTCGCAGTGAGAAAAGCCTTTTCCTGGCCGATGCTGTACTGCAGCACTAACTGGCCGTCGCGGTAAAACGCGCCGTCGGGCGGCAGGCCCAGCA
>JBGSZD010000046.1:0-8063 GCA_041750575.1 Thiobacillus sp.
GTTACTCCAGGTTCATCAAACCCGGAAGCATCGCAAATGTGCAAATTGAAATTCAAATCGTGGACACCCATGAATCGCTCAAAACCCGCATCGATAGTGGCTTCACAGCCTGTGCGGCTCAATTTAACCGGACACTACTGCAATTCGAAGGGGAAATCATGAAAAACCTGCTGTCCACCCTGTCCTTGCTAGCCATGCTGTCCACAGTGGGCTCCGCCATTGCCGGGGCAAACGATCCGCTGTTTATCAACATGACAACCGATGACGGTCACCGTGCCACCATGGCTATTGGTTTTGGCGCCAAGCAGCACGCCATGGGGCACCCACTGACCCTGTTCCTCAATGACAAAGGCGTTGAGATTGCCTCCAAGGCAAATGCCGGCAAATTCGCCGATCAACAAAAGGCTCTGGTCGACGCCATGGCCAAAGGCGCTACCGTGATCGCCTGCCCCTTGTGCATGAAGCACTTTGGTGTGAAGGAAAGCGACCTGCTGCCCGGCATTCAGGTGGGCAAGCCCGAGCTGACCGGTGGCGCCCTGTTCAAGGACAACACCAAGACGCTGACCTGGTAAAACGAGGCGGGCTGGCTCGCTGGCTAGCCAATGCGGGGTTGGTCGTCTAATCGCGACCAGCCCCGTTTTTTCTTCAGCCCCCGAGTTCGATACAAACCCGGGTGTGCAGCAAGGTGTGTGCAGGTGATGTCGGCGGCCGGCAATTCGGGGTTGGTGTGCATCAGAATTGCTGTGGATCTGCCGCGATAGGCCCATGAAGCGTCCCACCCGGCCGGGCGGGTTGGCCATGCTAAAATCGCGGGCTTTAAGTCAATAAAAAGCCGGTTATGGAACAGTTTGCCAAGGAAACCCTCCCGGTCAGTCTCGAAGAGGAGATGCGGCGTTCGTACCTCGATTACGCGATGAGCGTGATCGTGGGGCGCGCGCTGCCGGATGTACGCGATGGTCTGAAGCCCGTGCATCGCCGCGTGCTGTTCGCGATGAACGAGCTCTCCAACGACTGGAACAAGGCTTACAAGAAGTCGGCCCGCGTGGTCGGCGACGTCATCGGTAAATACCACCCGCACGGCGACACTGCGGTGTACGACACCATGGTGCGGATGGCACAGGACTTTTCGCTGCGCTATCCGCTGATCGACGGCCAGGGCAACTTTGGCTCGGTGGACGGCGACAACGCGGCGGCGATGCGTTACACCGAAGTGCGCATGGCGAAGATCGCGCACGAGTTGCTGGCCGACCTGGACAAGGAAACGGTCGACTTCGGCCCCAACTACGACGGCTCCGAGCATGAGCCGCTGGTGCTGCCGGCCAAGATTCCCAACCTGCTGATCAATGGTTCGTCCGGCATCGCGGTGGGCATGGCGACCAACATCCCGCCGCACAATCTCACCGATATTTGCGACGCACTGTTTACGCTGCTCGACGACTCTGAAACCGATATCGAATCGCTCATCAACATCGTCAAGGCGCCTGACTTCCCGACCGCCGGCATCATCTATGGCCTGTCGGGCGTGCGCGACGGCTACCGCACCGGCCGCGGCCGCGTGGTGATGCGCGCCACCTGCCACTTCGAGGATGTGGGCAGGGAAGGGGGCAAGCAGGCGATCATCATCGACGAGCTGCCCTATCAGGTGAACAAGGCCAACCTGCTGATCAAGATCGGCGAACTGGTGCGCGAAAAACAGATCGACGGCATCGCCGACCTGCGCGACGAGTCCGACAAGTCGGGCATGCGCGTCTACATCGAACTGAAGCGCGGCGAGAACGCCGACGTGATCCTGAACAATCTGTACAAGCAGACGCAGATGCAGGACACCTTCGGCATGAACATGGTGGCGCTGATCGACGGGCAACCCCGATTGCTCAACCTGAAGGAAATGCTCGACGCTTTCCTGCGCCATCGTCGCGAAGTCGTCACCCGTCGCACCGTGTTCGACCTCAAGAAGGCGCGCGAGCGCGGCCACATCCTCGAAGGCCTGGCGGTGGCACTGGCCAACGTCGACGAGATCGTCGAGCTGATCAAGTCGTCGGAAACTCCCGTCATCGCCAAAGAACGACTGTTAGGCCGCGCCTGGAAATCGGCGATGGTCGAGGAAATGCTGGCGCGTATCAATCCCGAGTTTTCGCGCCCGGTGAATATCGGCCCCGAGTTCGGCCTGCATGGCGACGGCTATCACCTGTCCGAGATCCAGGCGCAGCGCATTCTGGAAATGCAACTGCAACGCCTGACCAATCTGGAGTCGGACAAGATCATCGGCGAGTACAAGGAGATCATGGCGAAGATCGCCGATCTGTTGGACATCCTCGCCAACCCGTCGCGCATCACCCAGATCATTCGCGACGAGTTGAAGGAAATCCAGGATCAGTTCGGCGACAAGCGCCGCTCGGCCATCGTCGAGAACGCGCAGGACATGTCGATGGAGGACTTGATCAAGCCGGAAGAGATGGTGGTCACGCTCTCACACGGCGGTTACATGAAGTCGCAGCCGATGGACGATTACCGTGCGCAGAAGCGCGGCGGGCGCGGCAAGCAGGCGGCGGGCACCAAGGACGAAGACTTCATCGAGAAGATGTTCGTCGCCAATACCCACGACTACATCCTCTGCTTCTCCAACCGCGGCCGCCTCTACTGGCTCAAGGTCTACAACGTCCCGGCGGGTGGGCGCGCCGCGCGCGGCAAGCCCATCGTCAACCTGCTGCCGCTGGAAGAGGGCGAAAAGATCAACGCGCTGCTGCCGGTCAAGACCTTCGACGACGAGCACTACGTCTTCATGGCGACCAGCAACGGCATCGTCAAGAAGACGCCCTTGTCTGACTTTTCCCGTCCGCGCACTGCCGGCATCATCGCGGTGGGACTCGACGATGGCGATTTCCTCATCGGCGCCTCGATCACCGACGGCCGCCACGATGTGATGCTGTTCTCCGACGGCGGCAAGGCGGTGCGCTTCGACGAAAACGACGTGCGCCCGATGGGCCGCACCGCGCGCGGTGTGATCGGCATGAAGCTCGCCAAGGGCAAGAAGCTGATTTCGCTGCTGGTGGCCGAAGATGAAAGCGACTTTGTCCTGACCGCGACCGAAAACGGCTTCGGCAAGCGCACGCCGATCGCCGAATACACCCGCCATGCACGTGCGACGCAAGGCATGATCGCGATCCAGACCAGCGAGCGCAACGGTCGCGTGGTCGCCGCCACGCTGGTCAAGCCTGACGACGAGATCATGCTGATCACCACCGGCGGTGTGCTGATTCGTACCCGCGTCAAGGAAATCCGATCCATGAGCCGCTCGACGCAAGGCGTCACGCTGATCAATCTGGACAAGGGTGAAACACTCATCAGCCTGGAAAAAGTGGCTGAATCCGACAACGAAGAGGAATGAAGGGGACTCAAGCATGACGATTTATAACTTCAGCGCCGGCCCGGCCGTGCTGCCCAAGGACGTGTTGCTGCAGGTGCAGGCCGAACTGGTCGACTGGCACGGCAGCGGCATGTCGGTGATGGAAATGAGCCACCGCGGCAAGGAATTCATGGGCATCGCCGCCGAGGCCGAGGCCGACCTGCGCGAGGTGATGGGCATTCCTGCCAACTACAAGGTACTGTTCCTGCAGGGTGGCGCGTCTAGCCAGTTCGCGATGGTGCCGATGAACCTGCTGCGCGGCAAAGCCGGCGCCGATTACCTGAACACCGGCGAATGGTCGAAAAAAGCGATCAAGGAAGCCAAGAAATTCGGCGCGGTGAACGTGGTGGCGTCGAGCGAAGACAAGAACTTCAGCTACGCGCCGGCGCAGGATGCGTGGAAACTTGATCCTAATGCGGCCTACGTGCATTACACGCCGAACGAAACCATCGGCGGCGTGGAAATGTTCTGGACGCCCGACACCGGCAGCGTGCCGCTGGTGGCCGACATGTCGTCGACCATCCTGTCGCGTCCGATCGACGTGTCGAAATTCGGCGTGATCTACGCCGGTGCGCAGAAAAACATCGGACCGGCCGGGCTGACCATCGTCATCGTGCGCGACGATCTGATCGGCGAGACGGTCAAAGGCACGCCGACCATGTTCGACTACAAGATCCACGCCGACAACGAGTCGATGTACAACACGCCGGCCACCTTCGCCATGTACACGGCGGGGCTGGTGTTCAAGTGGCTGAAGAAAAATGGCGGACTCGCGGCGATGGAAAAAACCAACCGCGAAAAAGCCGGGCTGCTCTACGGCAAAATTGACGCCAGCGATTTCTACAATTCCCCCGTGGCGCGGGACAACCGTTCGCTGATGAACGTGCCGTTCACGTTGAAGGACGCCGCCCTCGACGAGGCTTTTCTCAAGGGTGCAAAAGAACGCGGTCTGCTGCAACTGAAAGGCCACCGCTCGGTGGGCGGGATGCGTGCATCGATCTACAACGCCATGCCGGTTGCGGGTGTGCAGGCGCTGGTCGATTATATGAGCGACTTCGAAAAACAGCAGGGTTAACCGCCATGGCCAAGCCGCACAAGATATTGACCCTGAACGCCATTTCCGCCAAGGGACTGGCGCGTTTGCCGCAGACGTATACGGTGGGTGGCGACGTCGCGGAGCCGGATGGCATTCTGGTGCGCTCCGCGAATATGCACGAAATGGACATTCCGGTATCGGTGCGGGCGATCGCCCGCGCCGGCGCCGGGACCAACAATATCCCGGTGAAAAAACTGTCCGAGCGCGGCGTGCCCGTGTTCAATGCGCCGGGCGCCAATGCCAATGCGGTGAAGGAGCTGGTGATTGCCGGCATGCTGATCGGTGCGCGCAATCTGGTTCCGGCCATCCGCTTTGTCGAAGGCTTGACGGGTACCGACGAAGAGCAGCACAAAGCGACCGAGGCCGGCAAAAAGCATTTTGCCGGGATGGAGTTGCCGGGACGCACGCTGGCCGTGATTGGGCTGGGTGCCATCGGTTCCTACATCGCTGAAGCCGCGATCAAGCTTGGCATGCATGTCGTCGGCTTCGATCCCGCCATCACCGTGGATGCTGCCTGGCGCTTGCCGTCGCAGGTCAAGCGTGCGGAAAATGTCGAAGATGCGCTCAGGGTGGCCGATTTCGTCACCTTGCATGTGCCGCTCGTCGATGCCACGCGCAACCTCATCAACGCGCAGCGCATCGGCGTGATGCGTCCCGGCGCGGTGCTGCTGAATTTCGCGCGCGAAGGCGTGGTCGACAATGCCGCCGTGATCGAGGCGCTCGATGCCAAAAAATTGCACGCCTACATCTGCGATTTTCCGGCGAATGCGCTGAAAGGCCACGCCAAAGTGGTGGCGTTGCCGCATCTGGGCGCGAGCACCGAAGAGGCCGAGGAAAACTGCGCGGTGATGGTGGCCGAGCAGCTCGCCGACTATCTGGAAAACGGCAACATCCTCAATTCGGTCAATTTCCCCAACGTCAGCATGCCGCGTGAGTCGACTTACCGCATCGCGATCGCCAATGCCAACGTGCCCAACATGGTGGGCCAGATTTCGTCGGTGCTGGCCGCCGCCGGGCTCAATATCCACAACATGGTCAACAAGTCCAAGGGCGACATGGCGTATACGCTGGTCGACGTGGACAGCGTGGTGACCGATGCCGTGATCCAGCAACTGTCGGCCATCGCCGGCGTGCTTGCCGTGAGGTATCTGCCTGCATGACGGACAGCGCGCCCTCTGAACTCGGCGCGCTGCGCGCGCGCATCGACAGCATCGACGACGCCCTGCTGAAACTGGTGTCGGAGCGCGCGGGCATCGCCCAGCAGGTGGGGCGCGCCAATAATGGCGAAAAAATTTACCGTCCGGAACGCGAGGCGCAGATTGTCAGACGATTGCGTGAAGCTAATCCCGGCCCGCTGTCGTCCGACAGCATCGAACGTCTGATCCGCGAAATCATGTCGGCCTGCCGCGCGCTGGAACAAACCACCCGCGTCGCCTATCTCGGTCCCGCCGGTACCTTCAGCCAGCAGGCAGTGCACAAGCATTTCGGTCACGAGGTCGAAGCGCTGGCCGAAGCCGATATCGACGCCTGCTTTCACGCAGTCGAAACCGGCCGCGGCGACTTCGCCATCGTGCCGGTTGAAAACTCGACCGAAGGCGCGATCGGCCGCACGCTCGATCTCATCGTTTCCAGCCCGCTGAGAATCTGCGGCGAGGTGATGCTGCCGATCCACCAGACCTTGATGCGCAAAGCACCCCCTCCCAAACCCTCCCCCATCAAGGGGGAGGGGGCGAACGCTTGGCCCACACCGATTAACCGCGTGTATGGCCACGCGCAGTCGCTTGCCCAGTGCCAGCAGTGGCTCAGCCGCCATCTTCCCCATGCCGAACGCATCAGCGTCGTCAGCAACAGCGACGGTGCGCGTCGCGCCGCCACCGAGCCCGATGCGGCCACGCTGGGCAGCGAAGCAGCCGCCGAACTGTATGGTCTGGCCGTGGTGGAAGCGCGCATCGAGGACGAAGCCAGCAACACCACGCGCTTTCTGGTGCTCGGCCAAACCGATGCGCCGCCCTCCGGGTGCGACAAAACCTCGCTGGCGATCGGCGCGCACAATCAGCCGGGTGCCGTGGTCAAGCTGCTGCAGCCGCTTGCCGATGCCGGCATTTCCATGAGCCGGCTCGAATCGCGTCCGTCGCGTTCGAGCAAGTGGGAATACCTGTTTTTCGTCGTCTGCGAAGGGCATCGCCAGGACGCCAGGCTGGCCGCTGCGCTGACCGAGATTGAAGCGCGTGCCGCCTTCCTCAAAGTGCTTGGTTCCTACCCCGCCGCACAGTGATGCATTGCTGCGATTTTTCCCCGCCCTACGTGCGCGCCATCGCGCCGTATCTGCCCGGCAAACCCATCTCCGAACTTGCACGCGAACTGAGCTTGAACGAGGCCGATATCGTCAAGCTGGCGTCGAACGAGAATCCGCTTGGCCCCAGCCCGCGCGCGCTGGCGGCGGCGCAGGATGCGCTGCACGACATGGCGCTGTATCCCGACGGCGCCGGTTTTTCGCTGAAGGCAAAACTGTCTGAAAAGCTCGGCGTTGCGGCCAGTCAGATCGTGCTGGGCAACGGCTCCAACGACGTGCTGGATATGGCGGCGCGTGCCTTCCTCGCGCCGGGCACCTCATCGGTGTATGCGCAGCATGCCTTCGCGGTGTATCCCATCGCCACGCAGACCGTGGGCGCGCAGGGTATCGCGGTGGCGGCGAAGCATTATGGCCATGATCTTGCCGCGATGCGTGCGGCAATCCGCGACGACACCCGCGTGCTGTGGATCGCCAATCCCAACAACCCGACCGGCACCTTCCTGCCGTGGGCGGAGATCGACGCCTTCCTCGAAACCGTGCCGCCCCAGGTGCTGGTGGTGCTCGACGAAGCCTACGGCGAATACCTGCCGCCGGCCGAGCGTTGCGACACCGCGGCCTGGCTGGCGCGCTTTCCCAATTTGCTGATCAGCCGCACCTTCTCCAAAGCATATGGTCTCGCAGGTTTGCGTGTGGGTTATGGCCTTGGCAGCGCCGAAGTGATCGATTTGCTGAACCGCGTGCGTCATCCGTTTAATGTCAACGCACTCGCGCTAATCGCAGCCGAGGCCGCGCTCGACGATTCCGAATTCCTCGCGCGCAGTTATGCCCTGAACTGCGCTGGCATGGCGCAGCTGGCGGCCGGGCTGAACGATTTGAAAATTGAAACCGTGCCGTCCAAAGGCAATTTCCTGTTGGCGAAAGTCGGTGACGCGGCGCGCACTAACACCGAGTTGCTCAAGCGTGGTGTGATCGTGCGTCCGGTCGCCAACTATGGCCTGCCAGCGTTCCTGCGTGTCTCGGTCGGGTTGGCCGGGCAAAACACCCGCTTCCTCCACGCCCTGAAAGCCTGCCTGTGATCATTGAAAAGCTCGCCCTCATTGGCACTGGTCTGATCGGCGGCTCCTTCGCGCTGGCCTTGAAGCAGGCCGGCGCGGTGCGCGAGGTACTGGGCGTCGGTCGCAATCCCGCCCGACTCACCGTCGCGCGCGAACTCGGACTGATCGATGGCGTGGCTGATTGGGCGGAAGCCGGGCAGGCCGAGTGCATCC
>JBGSZD010000047.1:0-2415 GCA_041750575.1 Thiobacillus sp.
TCCATCACCCAGGGCAGCAGGGTTTCATATTCCGGGAGCGGGCGGGCGTTGCCTTTCAAGGCCGGCTCGTCCAGGTCGGTCGGCAGCTTGCCAGGGCGGTTCATCGCGTGAGCCAGCTTCTGCCGCGTACTGCGCACACGCTGCAGGCTGGCGCTACGGCGTTCACGGATGTCCTGATAGTCGGCCTCCAGCTTCATCAGTTCGGGCTGGCTGATCTGGCCCACCTCGAAGCGATCCTTCGCGTTGTCCCACGACACGTAGGCCACCGCCATGAATTCGTTGTCGGCGGCGTACTGCATATCGGCCAATAGCACGTCGAAGTAACGCGCCATGATGTCGATGCGGCGCAGATTATCGACATTGAACAGCGCCGCCTGTCTCGCAACAATTTCCTGGTCTGCCGCCGCGACTGCCTGGCTGCTGCGACCGAAATCGAAGAGCGGCTTGCGCGCGACGATGCGGCCGATGTTGTCAGGTTTCCAGTCGGCGTCCGGTTGGCGCCCGCTACGCAAGCTCCCATCCAGAAACAGATTGAAGTCCTGGCGGCTGGACGCCTGTTCGCGATCGGCGCGCGCCAACTCCAGCTCGCTTTCCGCCACTTGTCGGTCGGGATGCGCCACGGCCACGCTAGCCAGCGCCTCATCCAGCGTCAGGTTTTCCGCAGGAGCCGACGCCGACAGCGTACACAGCAGCAGCGCGCTCCATGCCGCGCGCTTCATTTGCCTTGCTTGTATTTGGTGAAGGGCTGGGTGGCATACGCGCCCTCGGTCACGTATTGGCCCAGCAGGAGGAACTCGGCCTTGTCCTTGGTGGGGCCGGTGTGGCGCGCGATCAGCTTGCCGTCGAGATCGAAAAACAGCAGCGTCGGCGTGGCGCGCACGCGTTGAGCAAAGGCGAAGGCTTTCTCGGTGGTTTCCTTGCCCTGGAAGTCGGTCATCGCGGTATCGCCGTTGACGTCGATAGAGTAAATTAGAAACTGCGCGCGATAGGCGTCCTGCACGTCGGACTGGTTGAGGATGGTCGATTTCATCCGCGCGCAGAACGGGCAGTCGTCCATTTCAAAGAACAGGAAGATGCCTTTCTTGCCCTGCTGCTTTGCCGTGGCCAATTCGGCCTTGAAATCGCCGAATTTGGACTGGAAGAAATACGTGCCCGGATCGCGTGTTTCCGCCCAGGTGGGTGCCGCGAACAACAGTAAAAACGCGATGAGCAGCTGACGCATGGTGTCTCCTCGTCCGACAGACTGTCGGTTCATTTTTTGGCGCGAGCGTTTTTGCTGGCGATGTAGCTTTCCACGGCCTCGCGGGTAATCGCCCCCACCTGCTGGGCGACCATTTTACCGTCCGGGTTGTAGAGATACGTGGTCGGCAGGCCCTGAATCGGTCCGATCTGGTTCACCACTTGCGGGTTGCCCAGCACAACCGGGTAGCTGACCATCAGCCCCTCGGCAAAGTCGGTGACCTGCTTGGCGCTGCGGTAATCGAGCGCCACGCCGATAACGACGAGGTTGTTTTTCTTGTCGTCGTGCAGCGCGATCAAATCGGGAATTTCTTCCAGGCAGGGCGGGCACCAGGTTGCCCAGTAGTTCACCAGCACCCATTTGCCCTTGTAGCCCGCCAGCGAATGCGACTTGCCGCTGGTATCGGTTACCTTGAAGCCGTCGGCCTGCGCCCAGGATGCGGCGAACGCCAACAGAAGCCCGGCCAGCCACATCGGATAAAATCGACTTCTTTGTAATGTCTGCATTGCCTATCCCACCATGAATGAATACCGCATCGAGAAAGACTCGCTCGGCGAGGTCCGGGTTCCCGAGGAAGCCTGGTACGGCGCGCAAACCGCCCGTGCCGTGGCCAATTTTCCCATTTCGGGCCGCCGCCCGGATAAGGATTTCGTACTAGCCCACGTACGGATCAAGCTTGCCGCCGCGCATGCCAATTGCCAGCCCGGCTGGCTCCCCGAAGAAAAGCGCGATGCCATCGTCGCCGTCTGCGAGAAGATTCTCGCTGGCGAGTATAGCGACGAATTCGTCGTCGACCGCTTCCAGGCCGGCGCCGGCACCAGCCACAACATGAACAGCAACGAAGTCATCGCCAACCTCGCCAACGTGGCGCTGGGCGGCAAGAAAGGCGCGTACAAGCCGGTCAACCCCAACGACGACGTCAACATGGGACAGTCGACCAACGACACCATCCCCACCGCGATTCGCCTCGCCGTGCTGGCCAAACTGCCGCGTCTGGTTGCCGCCGTGCATGCGATGGCGGCCGAATTCTCCCGCCTGGCCGAACGCGAAAAGGACACGGTCAAGAGCGGCCGGACCCATTTGCAGGATGCCGTGCCGACCACGCTCGGCCAGGAATTCGCCGGCTACGCGTGGACGCTGACGCGCTGCGCTGACGCGCTCGAAGCCGTGCGCCC
>JBGSZD010000048.1:0-9033 GCA_041750575.1 Thiobacillus sp.
GGCGGTGCTGGCGGAGACTGCGGGCGTATTCGCGTGCGGCACGTTGCATGGCGGGCTCCCCAAATTTGCAAAAATGATAGCCGAATTGAATGAAAAAGCCCTGCACGAGGCGGGGCTGTCTTGATCGTGGTGCCGGCGGCCTGCCCGGTGGCGGGCCGCTCGGCGCGCGCACGGGCTTTATTACATCATGCCCATGCCGCCCATGCCGCCCATACCACCCATGTCGCCGCCGCCCATCGGGGCAGACGACTTGTCTTCCGGCAGGTCGGCCACCATGCAGTCGGTGGTCAGCATCAGGCTGGCGATGGAAGCCGCATTCTGCAGCGCGACGCGGGTGACCTTGGTGGGGTCGAGCACGCCCATCGCCACCATGTCGCCGTATTCGCTGGTGCCGGCGTTGTAGCCGAAGTTACCCTTGCCTTCCAGCACCTTGTTGACCACGACGGAAGCTTCTTCGCCGCAGTTCTTGACGATCTGGCGCAGCGGTTCCTCAATGGCGCGCAGCACGATCTTCACGCCGGCATCCTGGTCGTGATTGTCGCCCTTGAGGCTGGTGATCGAGGAACGCGCACGCAGCAGCGCGACGCCGCCGCCGGGGACGATGCCTTCTTCAACGGCAGCGCGGGTGGCGTGCAGCGCGTCTTCGACACGTGCCTTCTTCTCTTTCATTTCGACTTCGGTTGCCGCGCCCACCTTGATGATGGCGACGCCGCCGGCCAGCTTGGCCTTGCGCTCCTGCAGCTTCTCCTTGTCGTAGTCGGAGGTGACTTCGTCGATCTGCTTGTTGATCTGGGCGATGCGGCCCTTGATCGCGTCGGCATTGCCGGCGCCGTCGATGATGGTGGTGTTTTCCTTGCCGATCTCGATGCGCTTGGCGCGGCCCAGATCCTGCAGAGTGGCTTTTTCCAGGCTCAAACCGACTTCCTCGGCGATCACGGTGCCGCCGGTGAGGATGGCCATGTCTTCCAGCATTGCCTTGCGGCGGTCGCCGAAGCCCGGGGCCTTGACGGCGCAGGTCTTGAGAATGCCGCGGATGTTGTTGACTACCAGGGTGGCGAGCGCTTCGCCGTCGACATCTTCGGCGACGATCATCAGCGGCTTGCCGGCCTTGGCCACTTGCTCCAGTACGGGCAGCAGGTCGCGGATGTTGGAGATCTTCTTGTCGAACAGCAGGATGAACGGATCTTCGAGCAGAGCCATCTGCTTGTCGGGATTGTTGATGAAGTAGGGGCTCAGGTAGCCGCGGTCGAATTGCATGCCTTCGACGACGTCGAGCTCATTTTCCAGGCCGGAACTGTCTTCTACGGAGATCACGCCTTCCTTGCCGACCTTGTCCATCGCGGCGGCGATGATGTCGCCGATCGACGAATCGGAGTTGGCGGAAATGGAGCCGACCTGGGCGATTTCCTTGCTGCTGGTGCAGGGCACGGAAATCTTCTTCAGTTCGGCGGTGATGGCGATCACAGCCTTGTCGATGCCGCGCTTCAGGTCCATCGGGTTCATGCCGGCGGCCACGAATTTCATGCCTTCGTTGACGATGGACTGCGCCAGCACGGTGGCGGTGGTGGTGCCGTCACCGGCGATGTCGCTGGTCTTGGAAGCGACTTCCTTGACCATCTGCGCGCCCATGTTCTCCAGCTTGTCCTTCAGCTCGATTTCCTTGGCGACCGACACGCCGTCCTTGGTCACGGTGGGGGCGCCGTAGGAACGGTCGAGCACCACGTTGCGGCCTTTCGGGCCGAGGGTCACTTTAACGGCGTCAGCCAGAATATTGACGCCAGCCACCATACGGTGACGGGCGGAATCGCCAAAACGTACGTCTTTTGCAGCCATGTGTATTACTCCTGAATTTGGGATAGAGGGTGAAGAAGCGAGCGGAGGCTTAGGCCTCGACCACGCCCATGATGTCTTCTTCGCGCATCACCAGCAGTTCGTCGCCTTCGACCTTGACGGTCTGGCCGGCGTACTTGCCGAACAGCACGCGGTCGCCCACTTTCACATCCAGCGGAATCAGCTTGCCCTGGTCGTCTTTCTTGCCTGTACCCACGGCGACGACTTCGCCCTGGTCGGGTTTTTCGGTTGCGGTGTCGGGAATGACGATGCCGGAAGCGGTTTTGCGCTCTTCTTCCATGCGCTTGACGATGACGCGATCATGCAAAGGACGAATTTTCATACTAGATCTCCATTGAAAATCAATGAGTTGATTGTTCCCGCCGGGCGGGGTGAGGAATTGTTCAGCCGGAGGTTGTTAGCACTCTCGGTCAGAGGCTGCTAATAGTAGGGGCGGAAAGGCCGGATTTCAAGGGGCGGAGCAACAAAAGGCTTGTGCCCGGGTGTGATTGAAGCACCGGGTTGGGGGAAAACCCGGCCTGGATCAGGCGCGATTGACCGCCGCCATGCCGGGGGATTCGCCGTTTTCGGCTTCCTGCCCCATGTTTTCCGTCCACAGAGTGACGCGATTGCGCCCGCCGCGCTTGGAGGCATAGAGCGCGAAGTCGGCCAGTTCGATCAGTTCGGGCAAGCTATCCGCGCCCGACCTGAGGCTGGCGACGCCAAAACTGCAGGTGATGCGCAAGTCTTCCACGGTGCGGATGCTTGCGCCCACTTGCCGCTCGATTTCCTGGCGCAGTCGTTCGGCCACTTCCTCCGCCGCTTCCTCCGAGGCGCCCGGCAGCATGATGCAGAATTCCTCGCCGCCATAACGGCAGAGCAGGTCGCCGCCACGCATGAGCTGCGTCATGGCGCGCGCCACGGCCACGATCACCTGGTCGCCGATCAGGTGGCCGTAGGTATCGTTTACCCGCTTGAAGTAGTCGATGTCAGCCATGATGCAGGACATGTTGCGCGCCTCATGCCGCAGTTTGCCCAGCAAGGGTTCGGCGCTGGAGAAGAAGGCGCGGCGGTTGAGGCAGCCGGTGAGCGAATCGCGCTCGGCCAGGCGCACCAGTTCCACGTTCTGCTGTTCGACCTTTTCGCGCGAGGCTTCCAGCGCATCCAGCGCGCTGCGCATCTGCTCGTTGGCGTGATGCAGTTGCGTCACGTCGTAGAAGGTCACCATGCAGCCGCGCAGCTTGCCGCGCGCATCCTGAATCGGCGCGGCGTTCACGATCACCTTGAGTGCGTTCTGGTCCGGCTGGGGAATGGTGAAGGATTGCCCGCTGACATTGGCCTGAGTGCGCATGGCGATTTCCCAGGGAATGTTCGTCGCCTCGCTGCTGTTGGCGAGCCAGGGAACTTGCGACAGGCTCCTGCCCATCATGTCCTGCGACGCGTGCGGGTGAAGCTGGCGGAACGCCTTGTTGAACAGCATGATGCGGCCGTTGCGGTCGATCACCGTCACGCCCTCGTTCAAGGCATCGAAGGCCACGCGCACGCGGTCGGGAATCGCCGCGGTCGGGTCCAGATACTGCAGGGTGCGCCGCATATACAAATAAAACGCCAGGAAGCCCACCGGCACCACCACCAGAACCAGGGCCACCAGCGGCGTTTGCAGCCACTCTTTCAGCGTCTGTGGCGTGACCGGGGTATAGCTGATCTCGACATCGCCCCAGTGCGCATTCTTGGCGTAGAGCGGCACCCGCACATCCGTCAGCGTGGATTGGCCCTCCGCGGGCGCTGCCCAGTGGCGCAGGTGGTCGCCCGCGCTCACGAGAATTTTTCCGTTGGCCTGGCGCACCGCCAGCGAGAGGATGTCCGGGTCGCGCTCGACCGCCTCGCGCACAGTCCGCTTCAGCGCATCCCAGTCCTGGCTCTGGATCATGCTGGTGACTTGCACGGCCAGCCGCTCGCTGGTGCTTTCGCGAATTCTGCGCTGCATGTCGGTGCGGTCGGGCACCAGATTCAGCGCGATGTCGATGAGCAGCAGCAAGGTGACCAGCAGCGACACCAGGCCCAGCGCGATACGGGTAGCCGGGGTCAAACGTGGAAAGCGCAGTTTCATACCGGCAGCGCCTCCGCGTTTTTGCCGGCATGCGCGTCGTCTTCTTCGGACTCGTCGCCGAGTCCCCACGCGTCGTCGTCCTCGTCCTCGTCGCGGTTCAGCACCGGCAGCACGTCGAACGAGCGCCAGGCTGGCAGCGACGTCAGCAGACTGGTAAACAGACCGCCCGCCCGCAAGGCCCACCACACCGCGCCCACGGACAAGGAGACCGCGGTAATCTGCGCACCCTGCGACAGGATTTCCACCTGGAAATTTTCGTCCTGGGTGATGCTCACATGGATGGCGGAGGCAATCGTGTTGTTGCCCGAGTCGCCCATTGCGTATCCGGCCTGAATGATGTCCAGCAAGCGCAGCAGGATGCTGCCCTCGGTTTGCGGATTCGTCAGCACCTCGCGCTGCACGGACTCATTGTTTGCGAGCAGGGGCGCGCTGGCCTTGAGGCGGCTGCTCAGTGCCACTTCAACCACGTCAATCCGGTTGGCATTGGCGCCGAAAGCGGGCGTGGCCAGCAGCCGGCCGCCCGACCCCGCCGGATCGGACGGGTCCACGGATGTGCTGTCTGGCGATTCCGGCGCAGGCGCCGTGTCCACCGGCAACGTCACGGGATCCGTTTTCTTGTCAGGATCGATGGCGGGCGGATCGACCAGCACCGGATCCGCCACATCCAGGTTCGTGATGTCGACCGCACCGGCAGCCATGCCGTTGTAGAGGATATCGGCGCTGGCGGCGGGTGCGGTGATGGCCTGGTACGCAACGCCGCCGTCGTTCAGCGTGTCGTTCACACCGGTTACCGTGACGATGCGCGGAATGTTCCAGTCGCCCGCGGTAAAGGTCAGCGAGTTGGCGGACAGCACGCCTTCCGCCGGGTTGGACGAATCGAGACTGATGACCACATCCGCCAGCGGCTGCGAAGTCAGCACCACCGAGAAGGTGTCGCTGACGCCGGATTCATCGGTGACCAAGCCGCTCGTCGGGGCCACCAGAATGCCGGCGGTGTCGTCGTCCAGATTGGACAGCGCGACATCGCCCGCATCGAGTGCGTCGTAATTGCGGTCGGCCGACACGGCGGCCTGCAACTGGACGACATAATTCTGGTCGCCGTCGTCGATCGCGTCGTTCACGCCGGTCACCGTCACCTGCTGGGCGGTATTCCAGTTCGCTGCCGTGAATGTCAGGCTGGAAAGCGAGGCCGTACCCTCCGCCGGATTGCCGGACACGATAAAGAGCGTCACATCGGCAAAGGGCTGCGAATTGAGCACGACGTCGAAGCTGACGCTGCCGCCCGCTTCGGTGGTCGAGGGCCCGGTCGCGGCCGACACATTGATACCTTCGTCAACCGGGGTGAAGTTGATCGTCGCAGCTTGCGGTCCCGCCGTCAGCGCGCCATCGCTGAGGCTGATGTCGTAGGCCGGCGCGAAGTCGCTGGCGTCGTGCACGAACACCACCAGGCCGGCATCGATGTCCGCCTGGGTAAATCCGGAGATGGCGGAGCCCGGCGCCGCGGCCCACTCAAACTGGCCGTGGGTAATGCTGCTGACGGTGTAGGTCAGCTGCGATGGTCCCTGCTCGATGTCGGCGGAGTTCAGATTCGAGCTGTTCAGCACGATCGTCTCGCCTTCAAGCAGGCTGAGCGTATTGGTCGAAATCGTCGGCCCATCGTTGACCGGGTCGACAACCAGGCTGGCCGAGTTGGCTACCGTGGCCGTGCCGTCGAACACGTCGAAGCTGAAGGTGGCGCTGCCGTTCCAGTTCGCCACCGGCGTGAACGTCCAGGTGCCGTCGCCATGGTCGATCAGCGTGCCGCTGCCAGAGGCGAGCGTGAGATTGATCGCGGTTAGTGCGTCGCCATCTACATCGGAAGCGCCCGTCAGCAAGTCGACCTGGGTGATGAGCCGCGGCGTATCTTCATTGAGGTTGCCGAGATCGATCGGCGCAAGGGTCGGCGCATCGTTGACGGGCGTGATGTCGAGCGTGGCGCTGCCCGGCGTCGTCAGGCTGCCATCCGTCACGCTGTAGCTGAAGCTCACCGCCGTGTCGTCGTTCAGTGCAGGCGTGTAGGTCCAGGTGCCGTCGCCGTTGTCCGTCAGGGTACCGCTGCCGCTGCTGATCGCGAGGCCCGTTGCGGTCAGGCTGTCGCCGTCGGCATCGCTGGCGCTGGCCAGCAGCTCGGCCTGGGTGATGAGGCGCGCGCCGCTGTCTTCGGCCATCGGGGCTAGTGTCACCGGGGTGCTGACGGGCGCGTTGTCGTTCACCGGCGTGACGGTTACCGACACGGTTTGCGTATCGTTAAGCGAGCCATCCGAGACTTGAACGATTACTTCGTAAACATTATCCGAACCGAAATCCGCGGGGGCTTCGAAGTCGGGCGGCACGCTGAAGCTCAATGCACCCGTGCTGCCGTCGATCGTGAACAGTCCCGCATCCGCACCACCGAAGATGGTGTAAGTCAGCGTTTGCGCGGGCAGGTCGGCGTCGGAGGCCGTGACCGTCGTTACCGCAGCAATGTTCTCGGCGACGTTGATCGAGGTCGACGCACCGCCACCGTTGCTGGTGATGGCGGGTGCATTGTCGTTCACCGGTGCGACGCTGATCGAAAGCGTCAGCGTGCTATGTGAGCCGTCGCTACCGGTTGCACGCAGGGTGATGGCATGGCTTGTCGCAGCTTCAAAATCCAGCAAGGAGCCGTCTGCCACCGTCACCACCCCGGTCGAGCCGTCGATGGCGAAACGGCCACCGGCGTTGTCGTCGAGGCTGTAGGTGATCGTGTTGTTGGTGGCATCCGCATCCGAGGCGAAGGCTGTCACGCCGACGATGGTGCCGCCGGCAGCGTTCTCGCTAACTGAATTGGCGGTGGCATCCGTATCCGCAATGGGCGTGACGTCGAACTCGTCCACATCGTTGATGCCGATGCTGAACACCTGCTCGTTGGTCGAGCCATCCGCCGAAGTGGCGCGCACCGTGATGTTGCGCGATGCGCCGTCGGCTTCGCGGTCGATTGCCCCGGCGACGGTGACCACGCCAGTCGCGCTATCGATGGCAAAGCGCCCGCCGTCGTTGTCGGCCAGGCTGTAGGTAATGGTACTGGTCGTCGCGTCCGCATCCGATGCGAAAGCCGTCACACCGACAACTGTTCCGATCATCGCGTTCTCGGTGACTTGGTTGATAGCGGCATCCGTATCCACAACTGGAGTGACATTGAATTCGTCGACGTCGCCGATGGCGATGGTGTAGGCCTGAGTAATCGTCGAGCCGTCGGCCGAGGTCGCCCGCACGGTAATGCCGTGCGAAGCCGCCATTTCCCGATCCAGCAGCGACCCATCCGCAACCGTCACGACACCGCTCGTGGCGTGGATGGTGAAGCGCCCACCCGCATCGTCGTCGAGGCTGTAGGTGATGCCGTTGGTTGTCGCGTCCGCATCCGAGGCAAACGCGGTGACGCCGACGACCGTACCGACAACCGCGTTCTCGTTGACTTGATTGGCAGCGGCATCCGTATCGACAACCGGTGCAACATCGAACTCGTCGACATCATTGATGCCGATGCTGAACGCCTGCTCGTCGAACGAACCGTCCGCCGACGTGGCGCGCACCGTGATGCTGCGCGTCGCCCCGTCGGTCTCGCGGTCGATGGCCCCGGCGACGGTGACCACGCCGGTCGCGCCGTCGATGGCAAAACGGCCGCCGTCATTGTCGGTCAGGCTGTAGGTGATGCCGTTCGTCGTCGCGTCGGCATCGGAGGCAAACGCGGTGACGCCGACAACCGTGCCGACAGCCGCATTCTCGTCAACGGCGTTGGTTGCCGTATCGGTATCGATGACCGGGCTGATATTGAATTCATTGACGTCATCGACGCCGATGGTGAAGGCCTGGGTAATCGTCGATCCGTCGGCTGACGTCGCGCGAACGACGATGCCGTATGAAGCAGCTGTTTCTCGGTCGAGTAACGAGCCGTCCGCCACTGTCACCACACCGGTCGAGCCATCGATCGCGAAGCGGCCGCCGGCGTCGTTGTCGAGGCTGTAGGTGATGCCATTGGTCGTTGCGTCCGCATCCGACGCGAAGGCGGTAATGCCGACGACGGTGCCGTTGGCCGCGTTCTCGTTGATCTGGTTGGCGGTGGCATCCGTATCGACAATCGGTGTGACATCGAATTCGTCGACATCGCTGATGCCGATGCTGAATGCCTGTTCGTCGAACGAGCCATCTGCCGATGTCGCACGCACCGTGATGTTGCGCGACGCACCGTCAGCTTCGCGGTCGATGGCCCCGGCGACGGTGACCACGCCGGTCGCGCCGTCGATGTCGAAACGGCCGCTGTCATTGTCGGTCAGGCTGTAGGTGATGCCGTTGGTCGTCGCGTCCGCATCCGAGGCAAACGCGGTGACGCCGACCACGGTGCCGATTACGGCATTCTCGTTGACCTGGTTGGCGGCGGCATCCGTATCGACAACCGGCGTGATGTCGTACTCGTCGACGTCGCCAATCGTGATGCCGAAGGTTCGTGTGGTCGTGCTCGTGTCCGTGCTGGTTGCGCGCACTGTGATGCTGTATGCGCCTGCGGCTTCGCGGTCGATGGCACCCGCCACCGTCACCACGCCCGTCGAGGCATCGATCGTGAACCGGCCGCCGGCGTCGTCGTCGAGCGAATAACTCACGCTGTCGGTGCCGTCCGCATCGTCGGCAAACGCGGTCAGGCCGACGGCCGTGCCATTGGCGGCGTTCTCAAGCACGAAATCGGCACTCGCATCCGTGTCGCCGATGGCCGTGATGCCGGACTCGTTCGCGTCGGCAACGTCGATCGTGAAGCTCTGGGTCGCGGACGAGCCGTCGGACGAGGCGGCGCGCACCACGATGCTGTGGCTGGCAGCCGCTTCATAGTCGAGCGCGGCGTTGACGGTCACCACACCCGTCGTGCTGTCGATCGCGAAGCGCCCGCCTGCATCGTTGTCCAGGCTCAGTAGTGTCCGGTTAAAAATCAAACAAAATCAGTTGGTTATCTGGTGGCAGCGGAATGCTTCTGGTGGTGTCTGGCTGCAGGGCGCATGAAATAAGGGTTTTCTCGAAAACCGAGACCGACAATATCTGTAACAAAG